>NZ_QIMI01000141.1:0-3903 GCF_007050195.1 Sulfolobus sp. B1
ACGCTAGGTCCGGTGTTGAACTGGCAAAAGGTACTAAAATTTTATCTATTAATGAATAAGCTGCGTAAAGAATTACTGCACCCAATATAACTGCATAGAATACGTAAGGGTCAACATAAGGTATTACACTGAATATTGCTAATGCAGCTGCTACTGTAATTATAGCTGCGTATAACCCAAATCTTAAAACATTGAAAATTGCGGTCATTAGAGGTTCAGAAGAGCTTGAACCTATTTGCTTTTGCATATAGTCTACTAAGATGTTGACCAAAGTCAAACCTATAGTCAGCAAGACTATAGCACCAGCCAATTTTGGTAAATAGTTAGCTATATCTTGTATGTAGACTGATGCACTACCTAATTGGAGAAAAGACAAGGCTATAGATAATGCAATTAGTATTATTAGTGCCTTTACGGTTCCAGCAATTATATCAACGCTAGCCCTTACATGTTCCTCTCTAAATATCCTTCCTAAGAAGGTCTTTATCGAGTATGCTACAATATTTCCAACTATATAACCGATTAACAAAATGATAACGAATAGGATAATCGAAGGGATGGCGTCTATTATACTAGTTGCTATACCAGATAGTGCCTGCGAGATGGAAGTTTGCGCAGTAACTACTATCATTCGAGATCATGAATATATTTATAAATGAATATAAAAACTTATCGTTGATATGAAAAAGGTCAGAAAATAATTGTTTAGGAATCAATTATAATTTTTTCAATTTTGCTCAACACTATATTTATTTTTCTCTCTTCTTCTTTCAAGTTAGTTAATCTTTTTCTAAGTTCTTCATATTTAATCAATTTTTGCTTAACATTTTCAGCAGTTTTTCCTATATATCTACTTTTTAGTTTCCCATCCTCCCAGTACCTCAAGTAATAATACCTATTACCGTTTATGATCTTGACTTCTAAATGACCAGACGGTAAATCCTTGATTTGCTCTTCAATGCTTTCGATCTCTCTTCTTATCATCTCAGCTTTCTCCTCTAATACCTTAACTTTCTCCCAGAGCATCCAATTCACCTAATTCCATATCTTCATTAAACGTTTCATTCAATGCTTTCAGCACTTTCTCTTTATCCTCAACTAGCGCATATTTCTTAACTCCGCCTGCTCTTCCTCTATTCACTATTCTTATCTTAACTATACCGAACATGTCAAGTTCAGAAATTATATCAGAAAATCTCCTATAGGAAAGTGGTTTTTGTTTAAACTTACTGCATAAGTCAGAATACATCTTGTGTGCACTCATAACATCCTCTGATTCTATTAAGCTTCTTAATGCGAGTTTATAATGGAACGGTAAAGCTTTAACGGCTTCAATTAACCTCTCTTGTTCATATTCTACAATAGCCTTATCCACATGTTCTTTTCTTATCATGCCTTCTCCAGAAGCTAGTTGTGCCGCTCTAAAAAGTAAATTGACTGCTTTTCTTGCATCTCCATGTTCCTTAGCTGAAATAGCTGCTATATATCCTAAGATTTCGTCATCATAAGTATTTTTGAATAATCCATAATCAGCGTATTTAGACAAAATATATTTTAATTGTTCTGCATCATAAGGCTTAAAGATTACTGAAGGTCCTAAAGACGATAGCACTCTAGGTTCCATGTAATCCCTTATATTTATGTCATTACTGATCATGATCACAGAAATATTAGCATCAGATCGTAGTAGTTGATATAGAACTATGTCACCGCCTCTTCTCTTGACCAGAGTATCAACTTCATCTAAGTATATTATAGCCTTTCCTGATCTAATCCCGTTTTTAATTTTTTCAATATACTCTCCTAAGTTTACACCATGCTTAGGCACAGAAAAACCTGTTAACCTGCTTGCTAAAGATGATAAAACTGCTTGCGGAGTTCCACCAACCTCCCTACAGTTAACATAAGCTTGTTTTACATGTTTATATTCTTCATCCTCATTCTTCACTTCCTCTATCTCGTTGAGAATATACTTAGTTACGAAAGTTTTACCTGTCCCAGTTAATCCTAAGAATAAGTTGGAGAATCTTACCTCGTTCTTTACAAAGTATCTAATAGCTATGGCTGTATCTCTCAAAATATCTTCTCTAAATGGTATTTCCCTAAATACCGACAAGGGGTCGATGAAAACTTTAGGATTTTTAATAACCTCACCTTTACCACCTTTCAGTGTATCTCTAATCACATTTAGTTTCATCTGTTTCATTAGTTAAACTTGTTTTCGTTAAGGTTATTGGTAACATCAACTATTTTACAATCAAAGATATTACTTGTTACTATGTAAAAATATTTTTAATGCAATAAAAATTCGTTAATTTAAAAATACTTTCCTAATATTTTTATATATTTTGTAAGATATAAAAATTATAGAGGTTATAATTAACACTATGATTGCAAATACTAATATTAAGAGAGACTGAAAGAATAAAGACACTATTTGGGTCGTAGATAAATATTCAATTAAAAAATAAGGATACAACTCTAAAAGAGCTACTATAAACGCCAATTTTGAGGATTCAAGCGAAACTCTTATTATTAAGTATAATATATAAGATGTAGATAAAGATACAGCAAGTGTCGATTTTTTAAATGCTTCTCTAATTTTCCCCATTAAGCATAAACTAGTTAGGTTATATTTATATTTAATCCAATATATTTTAACATGACAATTTTCCTTCCGCAAGTGAATAGCAAGGAAAGATTAATTGAGCATTAAAATATGTTTTTAAACTCTATAGAAAAATTGAATATAGTTTGAAAATAGCAGTGACTGATGAGGGAGAAGTTGCTAAGACAATTGCCGTATATTTAGGTAAATCGTACGAGGTGATTATAGTCGACACTCCGTCTAGCGTGATCAGAGAAAAGCCTAACGTTATTATTCACACTAATGAAATACCCATGAACGATAGCATTCAAAATCCTCCGTTAGCCTGGACTTTTAATACATGGTATGCTATCAATATAGCAAGGGCTGGTTCTAAGATAGGGAGCGTTAACATATATCTTTCGACCTTTATGGTATATGATGGTAAGAAGGGGTACTATAAGGAACATAATACTCCATCTCCCCTAAATTATTACGGTTTAAGTAAGTTAGTAGCTGAGACTACTATAATGGGACTGGGGAACTACTTAATTTTAAGATTAGGTGCCTTATTTTCTTTAAGCTACAAGGGTTTTCTATATCCTTTTATAAGAGCATCAGTAAAGGGTAAAATTCTAAGATGTAACAAAAACTTCTATCTATCAATAATCAGTACTCAGTCATTAGCAAAGGTGATAAAGCATTTTATAGAAAAAGATGCTAGAGGTGTAATAAACGTAGGTAGTAATAGAATTTCTATGTTAGATTTTTGTAATTATTTATCGGATGTTTTCGGAAACGAGATTGTTGAAGTCAATGGTTCTATGAGAGATTTTTCGTTGGATGATTGGTTACTTAGAGCATATAACGTTAAAATAAATGCGAAGGATAATATAATGAGTTTAGTTGAGCAAAAGCTTTTTAACAACTAGGGAGAAAATTTTAATTCTCTTAACCTATTCAGATGAACCATTAAGTGCAAAAGAGATAATGAGTAGATTGGGTATAAGAAAAGAGAAGGAAGTCTATGAACATTTAGAACATTTAGCGAAATCAAGTAAGAGAAAGGACTTCATATTAATAATAATACCACCCAGATGCAAGAGTTGTGGTTACGTTTTTGATTCTGAGAAAATAAAGAGGCCAACGAAATGTCCCATATGTAAATCGGAAAAGATTGATTCGCCAAAATTTTTAATTAGGAAAAAGTAAAAATTAAAGTCCATGAGAGCTGTATTTGTAGACTTAGGAGAGACTTTAGTACATTTCAAACCTAGATATCATGAAAACGTCTTGATTGCTCTGAAGGACTACGG
>NZ_QIMI01000142.1:0-3877 GCF_007050195.1 Sulfolobus sp. B1
TTTGCCAATTATCTATACCTTTTATCTTAAGTTTTATGATGTTTATGGTCTTTTCACATTTAGTATAAACAATAGCGATTAGCGGCAATATTATCTTAATGTCCAGACTTCCGTCCATAACAACTATTGTATGTTCCCCAGTTTCCTTCAAGCTAAGTTTGTGGCGTCTCAGCTCCTTAAATATTTGTAAAAATTGTGAGTAATCTGTTCCAAATAAAAACTTAACCTTAGCCAACTGTCTCTCCTCTGACGATCACTCTTGGGTCTAAGCCCAACTCCAAGTATTTTGAAAGGTCTTCTATTTCTCTTATGATGAGTTTACCACCACTTTTTATGTCGACTGCCAGACACCTTGCACCCAAAGTTTCCACAATGTCCTCAGCCACATCTAGGTTATGCGTAGTGACCACAATCTGCCCGGGTATATCATCAAACCAAGCTATTATCCTTCCCAACAGCTTTGGATTCAGATGGCTCTCTATATCGTCCCATAGTATTAGCCCAGGCTTCAAGAACTCATAGAGTAGCCTTACTGTCAAGAATATCTGCAGTCCTTCTCCTAGGTCAAAGAGCCTCACTCTCTTACCGTCCGATCTCATCAAATAGAAGGTGTTTTGTCCTCCAAAGGGCTCAAAAGTTATTGTTGGTATGTACTCCTCGTTGTTCACTTCATTAATGTCTGAGATCACTTCCTTTATTACGTCTGTCATGTTCGATATTGTCTCCCAGTTATTTTCAATGTATGAGATATACTTTCTTAGTAACAACGAATTTATGAATAGTGATCTCTGCTCGCCTTTCGTGACCTCCTTATCTCCTTCTAAAACCCTTTTAATTATGTTGTTATCATACGTTATCTTAACTACCCTTTTTCCTCCCTCTATCTCTACTGGAAGTTGAGTGTTATAAAAGTGGAAAAGGAACCTACTCTTTTGCGCGTTATTTTCAATACCGTGAAGATAAGCTAGGAGCTCGATGGAGTCGTTAAACCCTGCTGGTTTTTGCTCTGCAGAGGCTAACAAGTAAAGGGCTTCGAGAAGGCTAGTCTTCCCTGCATTATTAGCTCCTATGATGACGTTAACTTTCCCTAAATCTATGCTTCCCTCTGAAATTCCCTTGAAGTTTTTGATTCTGACTTTCTCAAACCCTACCTGTTGGACCTCCTTTACCCCTAAATATTTACCATCATATAAGATTAAGGAATTTATTCTTATTTTAGAGGTCAAAATACCGCTATTACCCACCACGTATATGTGACCAGGCTTACTGTTTGACGCAAGATAGATAGGAGGCAACTCAGCTCTATCAAGAGAGATAGTAAGTGAGCTGTAGTTTAAGACTATCTTTAAGGTATGTCTCCCTTTAACCTCATTGATATTAATAGGTAACAGCTCGCAGTTCCCATCAGGATTTACTAAAACGATACTATCTTTTATAGGACTATTAGGGGTTTGTAATTTTCGAGAGTATATAGGGTTAAAACCCACAGCGTAGCTACCCTTAGCGTAATATTTATCGCAACCACCTAAGAGTTGGCCGTTACAGTTAGCTTTAGAATCGGGCTCACTTTCCGCTAAAAAGCCTACTATTAGGTTATCCCCCTCTCCTTCATAGGTGTAATCAACTTCTAAGTAAAATGACGGTCCTATTTCCTTACGTGTGAACAAATAGGTTGCAGTATTAGTTTCCCCGTTAATTAGCGTTCCGTCAAAATCTTGTAACTCCTTTGCGTTCTTACAATCCTCATATTTTACTACTTTAAAGTCATGGACTAGAAAATCTTTATCATCAGGAAGAGTGTCAGGCTTATCTTTAACAAAATAAATATATGTTATGCCTTTATCGACATTTACGTAAACCTTTCCATTGTGTGCGAAAGCCCCAACTAAATTATAGTGGTCATCATATACTTTATAACCTTTAGCATCAAAATTAATTATTGCTAGTCCCTCGCCCTCTACTTTAGCCCTATATATCATAATAATAAATATGTGGTAAATCATAATAATCTTTTTTAAGGCTATCCAGAGAGGAACGTTAAACCTCGCCTTTTAGGGCTGAGTCACTTCAAAGCTTTGTGCTTTTCATAACTTTAAGATTGAGAGGAAGCCTGGGTTGTTATTAACTGTCCTTTAAGTCACAAGCTTCACAGTGATGTTAACGTAGCTTTAAACATAATAAAAAATAAAGAGGATTGTAAGCGTATTAAAGAAGCCCCTTTCCTTTCTAGTTTCTTCAAATGGAGTAACTCCCTTAAAGGGGAGTAACGCTTTAGACCTCGGTAGAACCCTTTAGGGCGGGGAGGAGGTCAGTGAAATGCGTTTAACTACAATTTTTTAGAACCAAGAGGTAAACGTACTTGGCAAGCTCTTCAACGCAAGATGCTAGGTGAATGAACTTATATCTATTTTCATATGATTCTAGCCTATCAAATATTTCTAAATGTGTTTCAGTGACCTTGCGTATCCTTATCTAAACTCATTTTCAAGACCTTTATAAACAAGTATTGGAAATCCATACTTATTCTCATATTCACAGACTATCTTCTCAACCTTTTCGAGTTTTCCTCCTATTAAATAACCCGCTAACCCTCCTAAAACTGCAGAACTAACAGCTATTAGCAAATCTTTCTTAGTAGCAGAAGATAAATTGGCTGTTGAACCAGCAATTATTCCTCCCTCTTCTTCATAAGTTGTAGTCTCATAGATTTCAATGACCTTCCACACAATTCCTAACTCCTCAAGAAATTTTACTATAACTGAAACCGCTTCACATATGTTATTATATTTAAATACTTTTATAGGATTATTGAAATCGACCCTAAGGCTTATGAAATCGATCTTACCGTTATTCAACGTTATCTTTGGTTTATCATCAATGTTAAGGTATTTTGATGCAGCCTTTTCAACATCTTCCTTACTTATCATCTCCCTTACATCCTTAACTCTTATCAATACTCTATAATGCTTACGCATCACTGTACTATATGTCTCCTTAGACTTATATAGTTAAATTTGAAGTTGCTGACGTGTGTGGGCAAGGATTTCATTTTATAAAAATTTTATCTTATGCTTATCAATTTCAGGATTGTAGGGCGGGGAGGAGGTGAGAATTGTGAGAGAGTGAGAGAGAAAAGAATAAAAGACTAAAAAGCGAATAATAAGTTAGGTGATGCACCTGGATGAGGGGATCCTTGGTGTTGCACCAGGGATCTCTGACAAAAAAGATGATATCACGAGGGGTAGGAGGTTAGAGTAAGTCTAACTAAAGTTAAAATTTTAGTTAGCAATTAACCATACTTTGAAATATAGAATTTCCACCGTTTTATACCATATCCTAACACAAGTTCTTCTGGATTTTCTTTGTAGTCCAAAACCTGCCTTTTAGAGTCAAAAGCTTTTAATAAGATTTTAAAAGCTTCGTCCGCTATCCTCTTAAATTCATTATCGTTTCCAAAGTAATGCTTCCTTAATATATATCCCACAAAATCAGATATCTGTAAGCAGTCCATTTTAGATGATGTGAAAAGTATCGGTGTGAATACTCTGGTCTTAGCAGGCATGTCCTTTATATAAATGCCGTGGTTCAACTCGTCATTTAGTAACTCTATTAGTTCCCTCTGTCCTCTGGACATTTCCTTCTCGTCCATAACGTCAATTATGTCATGAACTATTAATATCCAATCGTTATGGCGGTTCTTGTCTGCAAACTTAAATATTCTCTCAAATAGTAACTCGTATGCCTTTTTCAGTATATCTTTTTCCGCCCTCCTAACTACGCTCTTCTTATTCAGTTTAGTTAATTCTTTCTCAACTATCACAGATATTATTTTTAGATTCATTCCAGATATCTCTTTAGCCATGTCTAAGATGAACTC
>NZ_QIMI01000143.1:0-3771 GCF_007050195.1 Sulfolobus sp. B1
TATTCCCCTGTTTGCTTTCTCTCTAATACTTTCTGTACTTGATAAGCACCAACGCTGATCAATACACTACCAGCTATACCAACAGCAGTTAATGCAATGGTTAGTTCACTAAATCCAAACAGAAAACTAACAGCAGGTATTACTGCGGCTAATATAAGTGGTGCGCCAATTTCAATCAGCAGATTACTATATTCACTACCTACTCTGGAAATCTCTATCCCAATCAGTAAAAGGCTTACAAACAGAAGAAGACCTCCTATGATAAAAATGAATGTAAAGGTGGTGTTAGTCAAAACGAAGTTATTAAAATAATTGGGAAAGGATGAAATACCTAACCCTATGACTGAAAAGTATGCTAAATTACCAGCCAGCAGGATTATTAGCTGAAATAGAGACTCCCTTACTGATCTCTTTTCAAACGATTGCATTGAAGACCTAAAGCTCAAGCCGAAAAGTCCAGCTAATATTATTTCTATTGCGATTAAGTAGGAGGCGAAGAGACTTCTCAGAAGACCATAGGTTCCATCAGATAATAACTTCCCTATAGCCATCATTAGTATTACGTAGATTATATAATAGGCAGAACTTCTCCTAATTTCTCTTAACCCTTTTATTTCGTGGCTATCCATTATTACTAAAATTTGTGTGTGAATATTTATTTATTTCTCTTATTAATTCGACTAATATCAGATTAAAATTCTACTACTCCCGGCTTTTTATTTATCATGATGGCGTAAAGTGTTAGAATATAAGTTTTTAATTTACATTACATAATCATACGTGAAATGAGGCTGTACGAATTATCTTTTGCTGAAATAGAGGAATTTTTCTATAAATTAGCTGAAGTCAAAGACACATTAAAAGGAGATGGATTATTGGAATTCCTTCCAGAATTAGAAAAGGAGTTACCAGAAATCGCAGTAGGGACTGCTAGAGTTAAGCATGCTTTCCCGATATTCCAAAAAGGAGGCGTAGTAATGGATGTGACTAACGTACAACAAGCACAAATAGCTGAGGAAGCTGGAGCTGTAGCTGTAATGGTGTTAGATAAGCTTCCTTATGACGTTAGGAAATCTGGTGGAGTTGCAAGGATGGCTGACCCTAAAGTAATTGAGGAAGTTATGAATTCAATAACTATTCCAGTTATGGCAAAAGTTAGAATAGGACACTATTATGAGGCTAAGGTGCTAGAAGCTTTAGGGGTTGATATGATAGATGAAAGTGAGGTGTTAACACCAGCTGATGAAGAGCATCACATAAACAAGTGGGAGTTCAAAGTTCCATTTGTAAATGGAGCCAGGAATTTAGCTGAAGCCCTAAGAAGGATATCAGAAGGCGCTTCTATGATAAGGACTAAGGGTGAGGCTGGTACAGGTAATGTGAGTGAAGCTGTTAAGCATATAAAGATAATAAACAGCGAAATAAGGAACTTAGTTTACATGGCTGAGGAGGATAGGATGAAGAAAGCTAGGGAGTATCAAGTTCCATATCAAATAGTTGAACTTACTGCTAAGCTTAAGAGATTACCAATAGTCAACTTCGCAGCTGGAGGAATAGCAACTCCAGCTGACGCTGCTTTAATGATGTGGCTAGGTGCAGATGGTATTTTCGTAGGATCTGGGATCTTTAAGAGCCAAGACCCGCAAGAGAGGGCTAAAGCAGTAGTGTTAGCTACTTCGTGTTGGGAGTATCCGGAAATAGTATTGGAGGCTCAAAAGATGATATCAAAACAGAAGAGTATGATGGGCATTGATATAAAGTCATTAAAACCAGAGGAGCTCCTTCAGGTGAGGGGAATATGAAGGTAGGAGTAGTAGCATATCAAGGTAGTTTTGAAGAGCACTCCCTTCAGTTAAAGAGAGCTTTATATAAGCTATCATTAGATGGTGAAATAGTAGAGATAAAGCTACAAAAGGACTTGGAGAAAGTGGATGGTATTATTATACCGGGTGGAGAGAGTACCACGATAGGTTTGGTTGCCAAAAGATTAGGTTTATTGGATGAGCTTAAAGATAAGATCAAGTCTGGATTGCCCACTCTAGGAACTTGTGCGGGAGCTATAATGTTAGCAAAAGAAGTTGTGGATGCTAAAGTTGGTAAAACTTCACAACCTTTGATAGGCATAATGAGCGTATCAGTTATAAGAAACTACTATGGTAGGCAGAGGGAGAGTTTTGAGACTATTATAGATTTATCAGGGATTGGGAAGGAGAAGGCTAAGTTTGTGTTCATAAGAGCTCCTGCAATTGTGAAAACTTGGGATAATGCTAAAAGTCTAGCTAAACTTAATGGTATAACAGTTCTAGCAGAACAAAACAATATTTTAGCTACTACTTTCCATCCAGAACTATCCAACAGTACAGCTATCCATGAATATTTTATAAGTTTTATTAAAGGGTAATTTTTTATTTGTACTCTTGATTCTTATTTTCAGTATCAACGGGGATTATGGATTTGAATGACTTAATGATTGATAAGAGTGCCTTATTATATGGTTTTTCAAGGTATCTGGAAAGAGGATTAGTAAATGGTAATGTCTTAATTCACAAGTCCTTAATAAAACAGTTAGAAGATGAGAGTAATCAAGGACTAGTGAGTTCAGAGATAGCTTTAGATGAAGTAAAGAAGATAAAAGAAGTTACGGAGAGAATTTTGGTTGGATTCGAAATAATAAATGATGACTCTAGGGGAAAAGAGGTGAATGACGTAATAAGGGAATATTGTCTAGATAGGGGATGTATTATCGTAACCGCTGATGAAGTCCAGAAGAAGATATGTGAGATAACCGGATTGCAACACTATTTTCTCCAACCAATAGAGCAACAACTCAGCTTTGAGAGTTTCTTCGATAACGAAACCATGAGTGTTCACATTAAGGAAGATACCGTAGTGAAGGCGAAGAGGGGTAAACCCGGTAATTGGATGTTCGTTAATTTATCTGACAGACCTATCATCTCAAGCGAGGTTAAGAAGATAGCGAATGAGATAATTAATGCAGTTAGGTTCGTAAAGGGTTCTTTTATAGAAATTGAGAGAAAAGGCTCACTCATAATTCAGCTAGGCAATTACAGGGTGATAATAACCAGACCGCCATTAAGTGATGGATGGGAAATTACGATAACCAGACCAGTCGTAAGAAAGAAGTTAGAGGAGTATAATCTTGACGATAAATTATTAAGAAGGCTAGAGGAAAGAGCTGAAGGCATAATTATAGCTGGGGCACCGGGAATGGGCAAAACTACATTTGCTCAAGCCCTAGCTGAGTATTATATGAAGCTAGGAAAAGTAGTTAAAACTGTAGAATCGCCGAGAGATATGCATTTACCTCCAGACATAACACAATATTCTAAGAATTATGCCGAGATAGGAGAACTACATGATATTTTATTATTAAGTAGGCCAGATTATACAGTCTATGACGAGATGAGAAATGATGAAGACTTCAAACTTTATGTTGACTTAAGACTAGCCGGAGTTGGAATGATAGGTGTGGTTCATGCTACTTCACCAATAGATGCCATCCATAGGTTTGTTAATAGAGTTGATATAGGTACTATACCTAACATCTTAGACACAGTCATTTACATACATTCAGGTAATGTAGCAAAAGTTTACACTCTAGAAATGACGGTTAAAGTTCCTGCGGGATTGAAGGAAGCTGATTTAGCCAGACCAGTTGTAGAAATTAAAGATTTAATCTCTGGTAATACAGAGTACGAGATCTATGTGTTTGGAGAACAAACTATGATAGTGCCAGTTAATAGGGGAATA
>NZ_QIMI01000144.1:0-3698 GCF_007050195.1 Sulfolobus sp. B1
TTATATAGCTCAATATTATTCATGGCAGTTGGCTTACGAGACAGCATTACCCTTACTTATCGTCATAATATTCGTAACAAGGTATTCATTGCCTCAATCAGTTATGAGAGAAGAGCAGAAAATAGACAGTTTGGGTATCTTATTACTATCCTCGTCCTTCTTAACAATAGGGATATCCTTGACTGAAGCTCCAACACTAGGCTGGTTATCGTTTCAATTTCTCTCTTTACTTTCATTAGGTTTAATTCTCTTTTACTTCTTTTTAAGGCATATTTCAAGAGCAGAAAATCCCTTAATAAATGTGTCAGACTTTAAAAATCCTAACATAGCTGTTCCTCTTCTCTCTTCATTTGTCACTGGTTTTGGCTTGTTTCTAACATTTCAGTCCTTAGTGTTTATGCTAGAACTACCGAAACCAGTTGGATATAATATGACTATTTTTGAAGCGGGATTGACAATGTCTCCTATCGCGTTAATATTACTCATCGCTGGACCTTTCTTCGGATCTCTAGTCAATAAAGTAGGCTATAAAAAGATTATATTGTCCACCTCTTCATTCTCAGTTATTGCTATACTAACCTTATCTTATCTGATAGGATTAAAAGTTTCCTTGATAGAGTTAATGCTTTTGTTAGTATTAGTCTTATTTTTCATCTCAGGCATGAACATAACTCGAATAACGTTATTGCTCGCCAGTACTTCAAAGAGGAGAATGGCTACAATAACCGGGACTAATACTAGCATGAGACTTATGGGAAACACTTTAGGTCCTATAATAGCTGGATCTATAGAATCTACCTTTAGGCAACCCTTACTTTTAACCATTTACAATGGTATTCCTCTGTTCACTTTCATTCCGTCTATCTTAGCGTTCCAGTACTCATTTTTGATTTCAGGGATTATAATAGTAGGTGTAATTATGTTAGCTACAAAGATAAGGGAAGAGAGAGTAAGTGTTTGAGACTATATGTTACCTCCTCTCCATCCTAAAGGATGAGTTTTCCTTAAATCATTTCATAGGTTTATGACTTACCACCTTTATCCTCATCTCTTCATAGCTAGCGTGCTTGAGTGCCCACTCCTCTAATCTATTAGTAGACTAATGGACAAGTCTTCAGCCATTTTACCCACTCCGCTATCCTTAAGACTCAAGGATATCTGTTGAGAGGGGGATGCTATGCCAAATCCCCTTTTGGACTTCCCTCTGCCTAATGTCACTCCTTATTTGAAAATAAAAAGCTTTACCTTGACTGCTTAGGCTTGTAGTTCATTTTCTAGCTGAAAAAGAAGGGAGTATGTAAAAATTTTCGATATCTATTGTTTATCTATGTATGAAATAAATTATATAAAACGAAATACCCATAACATCACTAAAATATAATGCTTCAGTTAAATATTTTACATAAAAATGTTTTGTGTAATACATGCAAACTGAGAAAACTTTATAAACTTGTATTACATGTAATACATATGAGCCAAGACAATAATGAACAACAAAAGAAGACTATAACTATACGTGGTATAGATGAGAAGTTGTATAGAAAACTCTCCGAGATTGCTAGGAATTCTGGTAAAACAGTTGGTGAAGTCACTAATCAAGCCTTTAAAACTTTCATAGATTTATCTAACACAGCGAAGCAGACAGCTTCCAGCATTATTGAGAGTGGTAAAACTTTTGTTGAAGGTTTCAGAGAGGGAGTAGGTGAGCTTATCACTATCTCTGACATCGATGAGTTAATTATAAATAAGGAGGAGCTAATGAGCGCTGGTAAACCAATAGTTTTCAAGAACATCAAGAGGCTTACCTTAACTGGGATAACTGATAATGATATAGACGCCTATATTCGTGAAATATATGGGGTAGACGAATTGATTATACCTTCTGGAATTAATAAGATAAAATTACTTCAAAAATGTAGAATGGTAAAGAAGATAACTATACAGAATCCAACAAGCTAGATATATCTCGAAAAACTTTTTTAGTTAGATAATTTTTTGCTATATAAGTATGAGAAAAATATCCCTTATTTTAGTAATTATTGTGCTACTTGCATTTCCATCATTAATTAGCTTAGGAATGGCGAGTAATCAACGAGATGCCAGTATAGTAAAGTACCAACAATATTCGTCAGATTTGATGATTGCTAGAAACGGGGTGACTTATAGCTATTCTAGTATCGTTTACAACTCAACATCAACCACTAATATGGAAACATTGACTTATACACAGTATAAATATGACGTAACAATAGGTAGTATACAAAGATATAGTGGAAACCTACAAATCAACGTAACACCATTTAGCATAAACGTTTATTCACAAATTCCCCAACTAGCTAGAGTTATATTAATTGAGCCTAATTTCGTCAGAGAACTAGTATGGGCTGGATTCTTAAATACTTCTAATGAGATTTCTGGTATAGCTTACTTCAACAACACGGCAACTTTAGTTTTAGAGTTTCTGAATGGAACTACTTTTACTAATGTAACTTTTAATATATCACATACTGAAACGCAATACACCAAAAGCGTATCCTTATCCCTCTTGAAGGTTAACCTTACGTTATCGGGATATTCACAATATACTTTAAGCTTTACCAATACTTTTCCAAGAAGATATGGTAATGAGGTCTTCACTTACAATGGAATGACCAGTGAGGCACCATATAATACGAGTATAGCCTACTTTAATGGAACCTATGTCCCAGCAATGATTTGGAGAGGAGAAGTTAAGGGTCTTACGGCTTTCTCCTCATTTAATTTGCAAATTGATGCTCAGTTTACTAATATTGAGTTCTTTGGAGTAAATGGTAGTGTAATAGGAGATTTAGACAATTCTTACGTATCATCCTATTTCTCTCATAATGGATTCTTATTCAATCTGACTATCAATAACGTGGAGTCCCATATGAAGCTTGTGATCAATCCTAATGCAGAGTACGGAAAGGCTAAGGTATCAAGCATGATAAGCGTTAGTAATATTCCAGTCGTGATTGAGATAACTGATAAGGGAGTGGAGAGTACAGCTGAAGTTCAATTATATCATCAAGTTGTAGTAATAGAGCCTGCGATGTTAGTTAGCGTTAATGTTAACGGCTATGGGGAATACGTGACCGTATTCCCAAACGTAACCGCTGAGTATGTTAGAATAGCTTCTCCCTCGTATGTTAACGTTACCAATATTACTCTAAACTCTAATCACTACACTGCTCAAGTTGTTAAAGTTAATAGTACAATAAGTGGATACATAGTTTTCAATGTAAGCTTGCTAAAGAATGAGACTTTTGTTGTGTTTAAACAGACTAGTAATGGTATGGTTCAATTGAATCCTAACGACTATTTTATATATAACGGGAAGATAATCGTCTTCGACGATCCATCAACTACTTATTACATAGTTTACGGCTATAAACCATCAATACAGACGCCATTTACCAACGTCGAAATATTAATGATAGCAGTTGTAGTTTTAGTCATAATTATTGCTTTAGTATTAGTTATAAACAGGAGAAAGTAAACTATTTTTTATTTTAAACTTTTCTTTACCTTCTCATTAAATTACCTTTATTTTCTTATAGAACTCATAACCGTAAACTCGGAATACTAAACTAACAATAGCCCCTATTATAAACGGTATTGCATAAAACCCTATTGATAATAGATATCCTTCCATAATAACTCCAAGTGTTTGTCCGAAC
>NZ_QIMI01000145.1:0-3658 GCF_007050195.1 Sulfolobus sp. B1
TTTGAGAAATATTTTTTTACGTACTCAAATATCGCTAGAGAAATAAGAAAGCAGTATCGAATAACAAATGTTTTGGAAGTGTTATGGAAATTTCTTCCTATATTATTTAGGATGTACAATGATAAGACAATTAATGTCTCAGAGGAATTCGATCTTCATTCACTTCTTTTCCGAAGGCTTCCTCACTAGGTTATAACAGCCTTCTCCTCTCTCGATTATTCCCATTTCCAGTAATTTCGATATTGTGGATTCCGGATTGGATACTCCCCTAGCTTTCAACTCTATTGAAGCTATTATCTCCCCTACAGATAGATTTGCCTTGAAGTACTCTATTGCTATCTTAATGTCCTTCTCACTGACTGACATAAGATATTTTAATCTTAGATTCATTTAACGTTATCGTGAGTTTAAAATCTTACATAGAACTAGTGAGAATACATAACGTTATAGGAGCATCGATAGGCGCGATCATGGGATTCTTAGTATCATCGGGATGGCACATTGAACTCAAACAGTTAATTATTTCGGCAATAGTAGTAGGTTTAATTGCAGCAGGTGGTTATGTAATAAACGATATTTACGACATTGAGATAGATAAGATAAATAAGCCTTATAGGCCTTTACCATCTGGTAGAGTATCACTAAAAATGGCTAAAGTAGTTACAATTTTGACTTTCTTGACAGGTATTTTTCTATCTATTTCCTTAGGGATATATAATTTCATTCTAGCCATATTGGTTTCAATAAGTCTTATATATTACGCGAAGAGCCTAAAGAAAACCGGAATATATGGAAATATTCTAGTTGCAACTAATACTGCTCTCTCAATATTTTATGGCGGTTTAGCATATTTTTCTGGAGAATGGCTAATTAGAATAACTGTCCCTACTTTTTACTCATTTTTTCTCACTTTATCGAGAGAAATAGTTAAGGGAATAGAGGATTATAATGGTGATTTAGCCTATAACGTTAAAACGTTAGCCACTACATTAGGGATTAGTAAAGCCTGGAAAATAGCCAAGGCGCTTCTAATAGTATTAATATTAATATCGCCAATACCTTATTTCTTGGGCTTTAATTTTCTTTACCCTATATTGTTAGCAATAACCTTCTTACCTTTCGTTATACTCTCAATTACCCAGAAGGAGTCTATCGACGGTGCTTCTAGGGCGAGAACATATTTAAAAATTTCCGCTATAAGTGGAATAATTGCCTTTTTAATTGGAAGTATTCCTTTCATTTAAAGGGTTATTTGTCTATCAAACACTCGTCTATAACTACCTTTTATCCCTACGACTCTCATGTTTATTAATAATTTCTTGTTCTGTTGAGACTGTTGAAGAGGCAATTTTATAGTTAAATTGGAATCCTTTTCCATATTGTTGACAATTCTAAAGTGCACTTGTGCTCCATTCACAAAAACATTTATGATGACCTTATCTAACTTGATCTCGCTAACGTTCTTTATGTCGAAGATTATAGAATTACTATCTAACCTACTGTTTATATTCAAATCTATCCTTGGGGTTACCTCAACGAAACTGTATGAGGCTAAGATAACACCGTAATCTTTCTCGTTCTTTGAATCCAATGTAACAATCACTTTACGTTTCCCTTGAATCTCTAATTCTTCACTATCTGATGAAAGGTTGAAAACGTAAATCAAGTCACCTTTATCATCGATAAATTTCAGATTGCCGAATTTGCTTTCATTTCTTGCAACTAAGAATGCCTTATTTAAGAGCTCTAATTCCACTCTCTCATTACAACTTAAAACAAGAGGGCCACTACTTAACCTATATGTTGTGCTAAATCCATGTTGTCTATAGAACGATATTGTAGATACGTTAAGTAATTCAAGTGAATTTACTGATGAGTGAGAGATGATTAATTCATGTTTCCCTTCCTTAATTATGGGAGTTAAATCATAAATTATAGTAGATATGACGTATTTATCATCAAGGTCCAACTCAACGTTTGGCTTAAACTCCTTAGTCAAAGAGAAACTATCTAACCAAATTCTCCATCTTGGTTTGTATGATTTATTATACTTGGTTTGAATCATTACATAGAGTTTTTCCGGATTTGAGGACAACGTTATTGGAAAGCTAATTTCTCTATTATTTAAATCCAATCTTGATGTTTTTGTAAACATTTGATAATCTATAGTTCCTTCGAATGTGCCCTCATCAAATATCGCTAGTTCTCCTTTAGGCATATATAAAAAGAGTAAACTCAAGAAAATAAAATGAATGCTAGGAAAGATCATTCAGTTAGTCAAGAGATCAGATATAGTAGCTGAGGTATTAGATTCGAGAGAGCCAAGCTTAACAAGATCTAAGAAGATTGAAGAAATTGTGTTAAAAAATAATAAAAAGTTACTATTAATATTAAATAAAGGAGACTTAGTACCAGTAAGTGTTCTTCAAGAATGGAAAAAATACTTTGAAAGTGAAGGATTTAAAGCAGTATACATTTCATCCACTATTCATCTAGGAACTAAAGTACTGCGAGACACTATGAAATCATTACTTAAGGGTAAAAAAGGTATCGTATTATTCGTAGGGTATCCTAAAACGGGAAAATCTTCAATAATAAATGCACTTAAAGGTAAACACTCAGCGTCAACTTCAGCGCATCCCTTGGAACACGGCTATACTAGGTCTATTCAATTATTCAAAATTGATAATAAGTTATATGCTTGGGATACGCCCGGGATTATACCACCAGATGGTGAAGTGCTGGAAAGAATAATTAGGGGATATAATGTCGACAAGTTAGATGATCCAGTAAAGCCTGCAATACTCCTAATTCAAAGGATACTTGATTATTCTCCACAGTCTCTTAAAGATGTTTATAAGGTAGATTTTTCAGATCCTTACGACTTATTAGTTAAGATAGCTGAGAGGAGGGGATGGTATTATAAGAGTGATAAAGAACCTAATATAGAGATGTCAGCAAAGACGATAATTAGGGATTATCATGAGGGCAAAATTGCTTATTATACCTTACCTCCTAGTCTTAATAAGAATGATTAAAGTAGTAGTATTTGATGCTGATAAAACTCTTTGGGATCATCACAATATTTCCGAGTTCGAAGAGCCGTTAAAATTACTTGACGAGAATACGTTGGAAGACGCTAGGGGTAGAAGGCTTAATCTTTTTCCACATGTTAGAGAGACTTTGAGGGAACTGAAAGAACGAGGACTAATTTTAGCGGTTGCCACGTGGAATGTAGAAGAAATAGCTAAAAAAGTTTTTAATGTGCTAGACCTTTCGAAGTATTTCGATGTAATTGTAGCCAGGCCATATCCATACAAGTTCTTGATGATTAGCCAAATAATCGTAGAATTAGATAAGGTTGGGCTTAAAGTGAAACCAAATGAGATACTTTTTGTGGACGATAGAAGAGGTCATTTTGGAAATGTGTGGCTATATTTAGGTGATGTAAAATGTTTAGAAATGTGGAAAGACATTATGGGTTATAAAGATATACTTAATATGATCACATACGTGAATGATAAATAATTTTTAATCTAATCTTCATGTAATCTAAACGATCCTATAAAAAAGTTTAAAAACACTTAAACTGAAATAAGTAGTCGTGAAAAAGATGATAGGTGATTTCTCCCTCCAAGTCGACTAATTCTTCTAAAGG
>NZ_QIMI01000146.1:0-3448 GCF_007050195.1 Sulfolobus sp. B1
TTGCAATATCCTTACCGTTTCCAGTAATAAATGAAAATGATAGCTACTTTAAAGAAATATTATCACTGATAGAAAATAAATTATTAAGGCCGTATGGGTTAAGTACTTTAGCTAGGGATGACCCAAATTACATTCCAGTTTATAAGGGGGATAGATGGAGTAGGGATAGAGCATATCATAATGGACCCATATGGCCTTGGCTTTTAGGGCAATACATTGATGCTAAAGTTAGAGTTGAAAAAAATCCCATAGAAATTAAGTTATTATTTGAGCAATTTAGACCACTGATTAATTATGCATTAGATAATCAAGGTTTTATACCAGAGATTTTTGAAGACATACCCCCTTATAGGCCAAGAGGTTGTATAGCTCAAGCTTGGAGTAACGCCGAAGTTTACAAGATGTTAGTTAAGATAGCTAATATTTAAAATATGAACTATAAGTAGCTTAACTTGATAGATAAATTTTTTAGGGATAGATAAGTTACTATATCCTATGAAATACAAGATACTCACATTAACTTCAATATCTCACTTCATAAACGATGGCAACTCTTGGTTCTTGCCAGTATCATTCACTTTTTTGATAGAGTACTTAGGCGTTTCAAAGTTTTTAGTAGGGATATTAGGAGGAATATTCTTCGGTATATCAGCATTAACATCACCATTAGTTACTAGAATAGTTGACAAGACAAACTCTTACTCTAAAGCTATGGGGCTAGGAATATTGTTGTGGGGTATAGGGTTAATTCTGTTTGGTTATTCTATTAGTTTAGATTCCTTACCATTCATAATATTTTCCGTAGCTGTTACCGGTTTAGCCTCTACCTTCTATCATCCTTTAGGTGCAGCAATGTTGTCAGTAACATATAAGGGAAATGCAGGTATCGCTTTAGGGATTAATGGATCGATGGGTAGCGTAGGAAGAGCATTATACCCTACATTAACACTAGTGATTTTTGCCTTACTTCATAAAAACATGTTCTTAGACTCTGTAGTCTTAGGTATAGTTTCAATATTAGCTTCAATTCCCTCTCTGGTAATAAATGTCAATTTAGAAGGCAAGAAAGGGGAAGACACACTAACTCCTACCCAAACTAAGGCTCCAATGATGGCTATAACACTTCTAACAATTTCAGCGTTTCTAAGGAGCGTATTTACACAAGGCATCTCACAATTCCTGCCTACGTTACTGGTTGAAAACTTTAATTATACTTATACAGCAAATTTAGGGGAAGCAATAAGTATAGCGTTATCAGCTGCAATTATAGGACAACCAATATTAGGCTTATTATCTGATAAGGTGGGAAGGAGGCTAATCTACGGCATTTCAACTGCAGGTGCGGTAATAGCTTTTATACTGTTCTTAAGGTTCCCCAATATAGCGTTGCTATCGATTTTTGGTCTTTTCACCTTCAGCTCTTTCCCATTAATGCTCTCGTTAGTAGGAGATTTCGTGCCAAGGAACTCAACTGGTTTTGCCAATTCATTGGTCTGGGGTTTAGGAGTTACAGGTGGAGGCGTAATAGGACCTATAATTGTAGGTTCCTTATCCCAAATAACTAGCCTAATCTATGCTACTGAAATTACTAGCTTGATCGGAATATTTTCAGCTGTAATCATCCCACTTATACCAAAACCCCCGAGGAGAGGTAAAGTTCCTCTGTTTGGATAAACTTTTTATCCGTAAATATCTAATGGTTTTATGCGAAAAAGAACTGAGCGTATATTAAGGGGAGTAATAACGTTGTATATCTTAAAGTCATTAAACGATGGACCTAAAAATGGTTATGAATTGGAAAAAATTATAAATAGTAAGTTAAATTATGAATTACCAGATGGATCTATATATGTATTGCTAAAGTATATGGCAAGAAAACAGTTAATAAAATATGAGGAGTTAAAAAATAGCAAAGGACAGACTGTAAAGAGATATTACATAACAGACAAGGGTATAAGTTTTCTCAAATCTCATGAAAAACCATTAATGGCTGTTAGAAACGTAATAGATGAACTGATAGAAACTATTAACAAGTTAAATGGATGAAATAATATTCTCCATTACAGCATCTATTTTAAGAGCGATTTCGTTATTAGATAAACCGTACTCTTCAGCAATTCGGCTAGGTTTCTTATAGCCCACGTAATTAACACCATTACTTTCCCAAACAAGTATCCTTAATGGTAATTCATATGCGATTTCTCTATTAATTTGCATTAACAATGTTCCTACTCTAGGATTACCGAAATATATTACAACTGTCGGATCTAAATTAAGACCTACTCTCCTAGCGTTATTAGCGTGATCAACTATACCAAATATCTCCAATCCTAGCTTGGAAATAACCTCTTTAACTTTCTTTACACAATCATCAAAAGTACCATTACAAACCTTATAAGATAACATGGGTCTACCTACTTATGGAACTTTTTTAAGATTTTCCCCAAATCCTTTCAACATCCAAAGATAAGTCAATTGATTTGTAACTATGCGTGATATAACCGCTAGAAATTACATCAACTCCACTCTTGGCGTAATCTACTATATTATCCAAATTAATTCCTCCAGACGCTTCTAAAATTACTTTACCTTTAAGTTCATTAACAATGGGAATTATCTCATAAGGTTTCATATTGTCTAAAAGAATAGCATCAGCGCCAGCTTTATAAGCCTTGATTGCGTTTTCAAATGATGAAACTTCAACCTCGATCTTCTTTGTAAAACTTACACTTCTCTTTATTTTCTGTATAAGTTCTTCAAGATTCCCGTAAAGCGTAATATGATTATCCTTTATTAAAACAGCATCATTCAAATTATATCTATGAGGATCTCCTCCTCCAACTTGAATAGCATATTTCTCAAATATCCTAAATCCTGGTGTAGTCTTTCTAGTTCCAGCAATTCTAACGTTAGGATTCACTTCTCTAGCCTTTTTAACCATCACATTAGTTATAGTTGCTATGCCAGAAAGTCTACTCAGAATATTTAATGCTAACCTTTCAATGCTCAACAATTTATCAGCGTCTCCAGAAAATTCTAAGACTATTTGATTGCTATAGATCTCTTCGCCATCTTTCTTGTAATTTAATACGTTAAATCCTAAAAAATTAAGGAAAGGTACTATGAACCTATTTCCTGCCAAAACTCCCCTTTCCTTAACTCTCACAACACCTTTAGCCTTTATTCCCTCTAAGGCTGACGAAGTTATGTCTTCTGGTAATACATCCTCTTCTAAATATTCTAAAAGTCTTTTAATATATACCTGCTCAATCATTGTCTTTCACCTTAAAGTATATTCTTCTTCTCCAGATATCTCTCCTTTTTGGAAAATCCGTTCTATAGTGACTTCCCCTACTCTCTTCTCTCAACAAAGCAGCTTTAACACTTAACAATGAAACTAAACTTGCATTAGCCTCTTGAGTAATCGAAGAATTATCTATTGCCTCAT
>NZ_QIMI01000147.1:0-3425 GCF_007050195.1 Sulfolobus sp. B1
GCTCAATGTAGATTGGAAGGTAATTAAGGGGGATAGCGATTTTTTTAATGTTACGAAATCTTTTCACAACGCACTACAAAACGGCGTAGGTAATATAACAGAGGATTACTTTAAAATATATGATAAATGGCAAGAGGCTAACCTATCTGAGGTACCAATGGATTACGATATAATGTTTATACATGATCCTCAACCAGCTGGACTTGTAAGATTTAAGAAAGGCAATAGCAAATGGATTTGGAGATGTCATATTGATATTTCAAACCCTTATCAGCCTGTGTGGAATTTTTTGAAAAAATATATTTCCCAATATGATAGCGCGATCATATCAGTACCGTCATTCGGAAGAGATGATCTAGAAATTCCTCAGTTCATAATTCCTCCTTCAATAGATCCCTTGAGTATTAAAAATAGGCCTATTCCGGATACTACAATATTAAGGATATTACATAAGTTTGATTTGTCTGAGGAAAAACCTTTAGTTACGCAAGTATCTAGATTTGATTACGCTAAAGATCCTTTAGGTGTCATTCAAGCGTATAAAATGGCAAAGAGACATGTGGATATTCAATTATTATATGTTGGAAGTCCAGCTACTGATGATCCTGAAGGTGAAAAAGTATATAATGAAGTTGTTAAAGCCTCACAAGGTGATAAGGACATTCATTTATTATTGTTACCACCCTATAGTGATTTAGAAATAAACGCCTTTCAAAGAGCTTCAACGGTGGTAATGCAAAAGTCAATAAAGGAGGGTTTTGGATTGACTGTTAGTGAAGCCATGTGGAAAAAGAAGCCTGTCATAGGAGGAAACACTGGGGGAATACCATTACAAGTCATTAATGGGATTACTGGATTCTTGGTAAACAGCCCACAAGGTGCTTCGCATTATATTATCTATCTTATAAGAAACAAAAAAGTTAGAGAGGAAATAGGGAGGAGAGCTAAGGAACATGTGAGAAGAAACTTCTTGATTACTAGAGAGCTGAGAGATTATTTAATGACAATATCATATGTGGCAAATAAATTCTCGGAATGATTTTTCTACAAATATTATCAGATGGATGCAAAAATGCTTATAAATATTTAAGTATATGTTATCTAGTGAAAAAATCAGAGTCGACGAAGCTAACGCCAATCAGTGAGATACTTAGAGATAGAGCCAATTTGTTAATCAGCCTGTACCAACTAAAGGATGAAAAGGAGTTCTACGATAATGTGTTTAATAATATTATCAATATGATACAAAGGGATAACTATCTAATTGGAATTGATGCGTGCTTTCTCATACCTTATATTTTGATTAATAACAATTTTACGTTCGTTCATACATCACAAATCTCAAAATTTGAATTTGATAGTTATGAGGAAATAATTGAATCAATAATAAAGAAGTATTTCTCCTTTTTAAACACGCATCATTTAAGACATTTAATAGAATACTTTTTCCCATACTTACAATCTAATTTTGAAGTTGTTCGAAATGGTAAAACAATAAGTTACAAGATAAGGATAGATAATAATATAGATAAAAATGTGATTAAATATTCATTCAAAATGATCGATCTGTTTATAGAGATCCTCAACTTAGGTAAAATCGTATATGAAGATAATTTTGTAAAAATAGAAGCACAAGTTCAAGAAATTATAGACTTCTCTAAGCATAATCAACACGGTGTGAGAATAAGCGATAAAACAATTTTTAAAAGAGATGATATAGTGAAAAAGTTTATGTTAAACATAAATAACCCAAAATCCATAAACAATATTATATTATATCAAGCTTTAAATATATTTGAGATATTGTATAAAAAAAATCTATTTTTCTATGATGTATTATATAGGCTAAGCGAAATATATGATCTATTTGTGGAATTAAGAAAAACCAGTCATATTCTCGCTCCTAGAACTAGCACTCACCCGGAAATCAACTATCGAGCATTAGATATAGAAATTATGAAGAGAAACATAGAATTATTAATATATCTAATTGATCAGAAATTAAAGTTAATACGAATAAATCCTAAAGAATTAATTATATATCCTGTTGGTAGTGAAAATTCACAATATATCCTAAACTTTCTACATTTTATTTTTGGAGAGTCTGCAAAAATCGAATCCAATAATAACTTTGTTAGATTAAGGATTGATACAGAGATATTTTTACAATAGATATCTAAAACTAGCTAAAAGTATGCTCATATAAGCGTGTACCCTTAAGCTTAATAGCTGTACAAGATATTTAGCATTCAAGGAAAAAACTTAGATATATTTAAGTTATAACATGCGTGGTTACGGTAAAATTACATTTATGAACTAGAAGAAACTACGTATAATCTTTTGATATCCTAACACTAAACTAACATAATATAAAGTTAAAGCATTATCAATATTAATTGAGGCTTAAGTAGAAATACTATATAATATAGGGTAACCTCAAACTATTGATTATCGAATGAGGATAATACTAAACATAGAAAAGTCTTAATGAAAAATTTTATAATATGTAAATTAAACGAAAGTCCTATATGAGTTCTCCTTCAGAAACTTCCTCGCATAGCTGGAGGATTGGAAACAAAATATGGGAGGATCTGGACAGGATATGCACGAAACTGAATATGAAGAAGTCTTATCGTTGCACAGATAAAATAATTGAAAGCGCGATAAAATTAATCGACAGTAATTTAGATATTATAGATTTAAACTTCAAAGAGTCGATAATTGGATTAACATATCTTATTAACTCAAATTTTTTTAATGATCTAATAATTTTTTTAATGAAAAATAATGATAAAATAATGATAAAACTCCTTTCCGATAAGATCATATCTTACATAAACAGTAGCCTAGGAGAGTTGGATATTATTGTTGAGAGTGAGAGCGAAAAATGTAAATCGCTGAAAAGAATATTAGGCAGTATTATCATTTCATTATCTAGTTTATTTGGTAGTGAATTGAAATTAAGAGTATTAGGGAGAGAAGAAGATATTAGAAGTATTGAGATATTTTCACCAACAAATAACGTCACCTTGCTTTCGTATTTGAATGATATGATACAAAGATTTTCAGAAAACTATGTTGATATCATAAGACTGAGTGATCGATGTGATAAATCTCAAATATGTATTTCTTTTTCTCTGTGTAGTTGATCTTTTTATGCATTTAAGAAGATCGCTAATAAATCTCTCCAATTACTCATTGAGAAAATCCCTTATTTTTCCCATAATCTTATCTATGCATTCAGAGGAATAATAGATAGTAATTTTATCTTCTATATTTATGATAGTTGAGTTTGGATCTAAGCCTAATCCATTTAAGTTTACCTCATCACTACAATCCTTTTTATGCCTTCTTATCAAATCAAGTATATTTTCTTTTTCTCTAGCAATTTCACCGACTGTTAATCTAAGTAAAGAGGATATTGA
>NZ_QIMI01000148.1:0-3413 GCF_007050195.1 Sulfolobus sp. B1
CCTACTAACCAACCTCTATCTCCTTTTATTATCTTCTTCTTCCCATCATATCCATAAACTATGCTTCCAGTTCCA
The DNA here is from genome assembly GCF_007050195.1 of Sulfolobus sp. B1. Taxonomy (NCBI): domain Archaea; kingdom Thermoproteati; phylum Thermoproteota; class Thermoprotei; order Sulfolobales; family Sulfolobaceae; genus Sulfolobus; species Sulfolobus sp. B1. Next base: position 76 of record NZ_QIMI01000148.1, read on the forward strand.
GAGATAACTATACAGCCAGTTGGAGCATTAGATAATAGAACTACATGGGCATCATGTTCTATTATTACTTTGTCTGAATAATCTGATAAGTTCCTGTATAGAATTCCTTTAACTTGTCTGGCTATAGTATTGGTATCTATGCCTGCCAATGAGATGGCAATTCCATCAAATTTTCTATTAAATGAAGATATTATATTAGTAAGTCGTGAAACGGAATTATGAATACCTACTGTTGCTACGCTCGCTGGAGGGAACCTATGTTCTTTACTTATTTCTTTTCCATCATAAAAATATACTTTAGTTGACGTACCACCTGCATCTATTAGAAGATACTCCATAAATAATATAAGGGAATAATTCACATAAAAATTGGTGCAATACGATGCTAAAGCATGGAAAGTATATTTATGTAGACCTAGGAAATAAATACTTGAAGGTTAGAGTGCTTAAGAGCAGAGATGAGAACTCACCAGATAGATATGTTTTAACCAGATTCGTTACGAAATATAGACCAAGAAACGTAGAAATAGTTAAACTGGATAATTTGCCCATTGAAGTTAGAGATAAAATAACTAATTATTTTTTATAACTCTTTCTAAAATTCCGTGTCTTTCTAACGTATTAAGCGTTATATATACCGATATTATTCCAATTGATGCTATTATGAGCGTATAAAGAGACTGTGTAATTAAGTAATACTTATCATTTATTATGCTGTTAATTACTTTAAACAATACAAAATATATAAATATTATATTTATGATCCTAATTATATCATGCCATACTTTAATATCTCTTTCTAAAGCCTTAGAAATAGCCTTACCTCCAAATAAGACTATAGCAGAAAATGTTACGTAAGGTAATAGTTGCAGTATTATGAATGCTGCCTCAATCACTGGGAGGGAAAACTTGTTAAATTGTAATTGAAAATATAGATTTATAAAGCCTATTAAAATTCCTACTATAGAAATAGTGGCACTAATTACCATTATGGTAGAATTTTCCCACCAATTCTCTATCGCTTCATCAATTTTCAAGCCTTTTAATACCATAGCTGCTCCTAAAATAATCAAAACAGCAGGTTCTATATAAACGGAGAGATTTAATGCTGACAATATTCCAGCTAATGCTAATATTACACCGGGTACTCCTAGGAAGATTCTTGCATAACGTTCTTCAGTTAATGCCTTCTTTATATACTTACTTAGTAATGCATAAGTCTCTTCAACCCCCCTGTATTGCTCTACTATAACCTGCTGAGTAGCTAAGATCTTAAGTCTAGATTGAATTATTGGTATAACACTAGCATCTTCAGGGCTATCGTAAACGACCACTGCATTCTGAGGCATAAGCTCGGAGATTATTTCGTCTAATTTTCTAGAAAATTCAATTTGAGCCTCCAAACCACCTTGCTTAGAGCCAGTTATAAAAACTATCTCTGCATCTTCACCTTTATTTTTCAGGCTTTTATATACATTATAAGCCACTACCATGGAATTAAAATCCGAATCAGTAGGAATCATAGTAGATGCTTTATCTATTACGACCTTACATTTCTCTTCTCCTATAACTGGAGTAGAGAAACCTAATTCTCCTATATCATCATCTATATCAATGTAAATCACTATTGTCCTTACCATCTGTATTATCTATTTCCCCGTAAAGTATATAAAATTCTTCAAACGATAATCTCTTCTTCTGTTTAAGCTTCTCTTCAGCTTCTTTCTTCTTCTTCTCTAGAATCTCCTTATTAGGTAACTTAGGTAAGAGTCCCTCTTTCATGCTCTTCAGTTGTTGATTTAATTTATCACGTTCATTTCTAGCCTGGGTTATCTTAGCCTTTATATCTTCTATTTGGTTAGAAATCTCCTCTATTTCTTTATTTATAGAATTAACTTCCTCTATTAGTCTTTTTCTCTCCTGAGATAAAGAACTGATAAGCTTCCTCTTCTCTCCTATTTCATTAAGGAGAGTCTTAATTCTATCACTTATACTACTTAATTCCACTCTTTTTGCTAGTAATTCAGCTCTATTCTCAGCTTCCTTCTCCTTCACTTTTAGGAACTTCTTAGCAATCTGTAACTTTTTTTCAAGCTCGGCTATCTGTTGAACTATCCTCTTTTCATCTTCTAAAGTAATCCTCTCATCAGTCTGAAGCTTCCACTCTAATTCCTTTATCTTCTTCTCTATAGCATTGGGATTACGAAGGTTCTGAGAAGAGATATTTTTAACCTCTTCGAATTCCTTCCTTATCTGTTGTATAATTTCAATAAGATGTTTTTTCTTTTCCTTTAACTGATTAAACTCCTCTAATTTCATCTTATACTCCTGCCTAAGATTATTTACTTGTTCCCTTAGCTCTTTTAGCCTCTTTATTTTCTCTGCTCTCTTCTCCCTTAGCCTCTTTATTTTCTCGATCAGATCTAACTTATCTTGATTAAGCTTATTTATGAGGTCTCTTACCTCAGCCAATTTTTGATATAAATATGCTTCATCTTCAGCAGTTTCTGAAGACATGCTTGCTTACAATAATGTTGCAAACATTTAAATAACTATTTCCGACATAATAACCGTGAACTATGACACATTTTTAAAATTGAAACCACAAAAATCAACGTTTAACATATCAGAATTCGCAATTGGTATTATAATCAATTATTAATATACGTTTATTTGTCTAATTTATCTCTGTGATGAAAAACAACCTTACGGAGATTGGAGAATTTATCAAACCTATACTTAAAAATAAGGCTCTAATTAAACTAAGAAAAGATATTAATTATGTAGATATTAATATAATAGGAAAAATTGCATACGATTCAAATGGAGCAGAAATAGGGAGGATTTTAGACGTAATAGGAAACGTTGAACAACCATATGCTTTAGTAAATATTAATTACGAAATTTCTCACCTTGGTAAAATATTTGTCAGTTTTAAGCAAAGGAGGAGAAAGAGATGAAATGTCCCAATTGTGGATTAGAAAATGTAATAACACAAGATCATAAGGAAGGTATATTAGTTTGCACTAATTGCGGATACGTGATAGAGGAGAACATAATAGATTTAGGACCAGATTGGAGAGCGTATAATTCTAAGGATAGAAATGAGAGAGAAAGAGTCGGGAGCCCATCAACTCCGAAGGTTCACGATTGGGGGTTTCATACTATAATCGGTTTCGGGAGAGCTAAAGACAGAATAAAAACAATTAAAATGCAAAGAATTCAAAATAAGATCAGAGTATCTCAAAAAGACAAAAAATTAGTAACATTACTATCAATACTAAATGATGAAAGTGCAAAGCTAGAACTGCCTGAACACGTCAAAGAAACAGCGTCAC
>NZ_QIMI01000014.1:0-22260 GCF_007050195.1 Sulfolobus sp. B1
GAAAATGTCAAAAACAAGAAATTTAACATACTCCCGGGATTGGGTAAGATGGTAAATTGGATTGCAACTGACGAATCAAGACATATCGCATTTGGGGTATATTTAATAGCTAGACTCATAAAAGAATGGGGGGAGAGAGTATATAAGGTAGCTATGGATCATTTGAATTACTTAGCTCCCTACGCTATAGGAATATTTTCAGAACCAGGCGTTCCTCAAGAAGGTAAGATACCTTTTGACCTAACCCCGGAAGTAACTGTTGAATACGCTAAGAAATTATTAAATGTGAGGATAGACGCTGTTAATAGAGCTAAGGAAATGAAGTTAGAGATGCTTACTCCTAAGGATTTAGGCGTTATAGAACAGTGATGGTGAGATAAATGTTACTAGATTTAAATTTTGAAATTAGTGAAGACTTAAAGCTAATTCTGAATAGCCTAAAGGAAACCTTAGATTCACAATGGAGCACAAAGAAGTTAAGATCAGTAATAGAGGGTAATAAGGAATACGTTGACAAGATATGGAAGGAAATAATTAGGCTTGAAATCCTGCCTTACATTTCTAATTCATCCCTCAAAGACGTAGTTATATTAAATGAATTGATAGGAAGCAGATTATTGCCCGGAATAGTTGCAAGTAGTATTATTGCGTCTAGGGGAATTAAGGATAAGGATGTATTGAACAAATTGTATGCAGGTGAAGTGAAAATAGCTATTTCTGATTCTAACATGGTACCATCTGGAGATCAAGCTGATCTTATATTGATAAATAATAAGTTAATTAAGAGGAAAGAGTGCAACAGTATTATTACTTTTAATTCATTGGATAATACAATGAAAATTAGTAAAGTAGAATGTAACAGTAATGAGACAATAGAAGTTAATAATGCCGAAATTGCCTTATTACTATCTTCACAGATGTTGGGAAGTGGAGAAGAAGTCTTGAACATGTCCGTTAAGTATAGCAAGGAGCGAATAGCGTTTGGAAAACCTATAGGTTCTTATCAAGCAATAAAGCATAGGGTAGTAAATGACGCAATAGATATTGAACTAACGAGGTCTATTGTTTTAGAGGCTTCAGAAAATATAAAATATGCTTGGTTAGCTAAGGATATTGCTAATAGGAAAGTACCTAAAGTAATTATGAGTGGTATTCAAGTTCATGGAGGAATAGGATTTACTGATGATATCGATATCCATTTGCATTTAAGGAGAGCGTTAACGCTGAGTAAAATATATAATGAAAGAATTAATATATCTGAGTTTCTATGAAGAATTATCAGATACGCATATAAATGATCAACTGCAAATAATGTTTTGGAGTGGGAAAGTGTTAGAAGAAGTTTATCTGGTAGATTTTCTTAGAACACCTTTCACGAGATTCACTAGAAAGGAACCACAGAAGGATCCTTTCTATAATTTAAGACCAGAGGAAATAGCCAGTTTGGTTATCAATAAGTTGATTGAGAAAAATGGAATAAATCCTAGTGAAATAGACGAAATAATAACTGGATGTGCGTTACAAGTAGGTGAACAGTGGTCTTTTGGAGGTAGACATGAGATTTTTGCCGGCAAATTGCCTTATACGATTCCTACTATGGCTGTGGATAGGCAATGTGCATCTTCACTATCAACTGTGAGTATAGGGGCAATGGAAATAGCAAGTGGGATGGCTGATATAATAATTGCAGGAGGAGTCGAGAAAATGTCAAAAACACCTATGTTTGACAATCCACATATAGAAATAAATACTAAATTTCTAACGGATCCTAAATACTCTGATTACGATTTGACTACTGGCTATGTAATGGGATTAACTGCCGAAAAATTAGCTGAAGAAGGTAGAATAAGTAGGGAAGAAATGGATAAATGGTCATTGAGGAGTCATCAGTTAGCGTGGAGAGCAACTCAAGATGGTTATTTTAGAGGAGAGATAATATCGGTAGAGGTAGAAGGAGAAGGTGGAAAGAAGATAACTCTGAACTCTGACCAGTCAATAAGACCTGATACAAGTCTTGAGAAATTATTACAATTACCTCCTGCATTCAAGCCAAATGGATCAATTACCGCCGGTAACTCAGCTCCACTCAATTCCGGAGCTTCTTATGTTTTATTAATGTCTAAAGAAGCTGTGAAAAAGTACGGACTTACTCCAATGGCAAGGATATTAAGCTTTGGTTTTGCCGGAGTTCCTCCTGCCGTTATGGGAAAGGGACCAGTCCCTGCTTCTAAAAAAGCTCTAGAAAAAGCCAGACTGAGCCCTAAAAATATAGATTTATGGGAAATAAATGAAGCTTTTGCTGTAGTAGTACTTTACGCCATAAAACAGTTAGAGCTAGATGAGAACTCAGTTAATAAGAGAGGTGGGGCTATCGCAATAGGTCATCCTTTAGGAGCGACTGGAGCTAGACTGGTAGGAACGCTAGCGAGACAACTCATATTAGAGGGAAAAGATCACGGTGTAGCTACCTTATGTGTAGGCGGAGGTCAAGGGGGAGCAATAGTTTTGGAAAGAGCTTAATCACTTCTAATTAATATTTTTCCATATCTATTTTTATCCCTTAGCATCTCTAAAGCCTTGCCAAATTCCTCTATACTCACTTCTCCTCCTATTATAGGTTTTATCTTACCGTTCTTAACCATATTTAAAGCCTCTATAATGTCTTTCTTATTTGCACCTGCATGACCTATTAAACTAATATCTTTCAATATTAGGTAGCCTAATTTCAAGTTATAGGATATTGACGGATCTAAATTTCCTATCTGTATAATTTTACCTCCTTGCCTAACCGTCTTCATGCTCTCATCTAGAGTAGCAGTTCCTACGTTTTCAATTACGACTGAAACGTCTCCTATCCTTTTGGCTTCTTCTGCAAATTTATTTCCAACAATTACATAATCGGCAAACTTAGAGACTATTTTAGCCTTTTCTTCATTACTGGTAACCCCTATTACTTTACAGCCTAAAGCCTTCGCTACTTGAAGAGCATGAATTCCGACGCCTCCACTCGAACCAGTAACTAAAACTAAGTCTCCAGCCTTTACATCAGCTTTCTTTAAGCCTCTATATACCATTGCAATTACACAAGGTACTACTAATGCTCCCTCATCATTTACACCCTCCGGTACCTTTAATAAGCTATTAGCTTTAACTATGCCTTTTTCGGCAAAGAAACCATCCAACTCTTGAGCATAGAGTAATTTATTTTTACAATAAACTTCCTCACCTAACTTACAGTGTTCGCAAGAAAAATCCGGAACGAATAGCATCGAGGTCACTTTTTCACCTTCTTTAAAATCTATAACATCTTCACCTACTTCCTCAATAGTTCCTACCACTTCATGACCCAATATTAAAGGATATTTTGACCTTGGATAAAAGCCTTCAATCTGCAAAAGATCTCTGTAGCAAAGAGATGCCTTATTTACTTTTATAACTACTTCATCTTTCTGCGGCTTTGGCTCCTTAATGTTTTCTATCTTATATCCTTGTTTGTAGCCGGGGAGAATTACGGCTTTCATACATAACATATGTTAATTGTCTAATTAAAATTTATTCTAAAAAATTGTAATATTTTTAGAAGGAATTATAGAAAGCTCTTTTCAATGTTTGTCCGATTAAACCTATAGCATCCATTCCTTGATCTATTATCGAGAAGAAGGATACAAATCCGTGAATCACATTATTAAATCTAACACTTGTTACCTTAACTCCCGATTGTAACAGTTTATTTGCATAAGCTTCTCCTTGATCTCTTAATGGATCGTATTCAGCAGTAATAATTAATGCTGGAGGTAGTCCGGTTAGATCGGCGATTATAGGTGAAAATCTGTAATCTAATAAGTCAGCTGGGCTTCTTAAATACTGGGAACCGAACCACTCTATTTGGTCTCTAGTTAAAAAATACCCCTCTGAATACTCTACTAATGATCTTGAAACGTTATCTAGGCTGACAGCAGGATATATTAATATTTGGTATTTGAGATTTATGTTATTTCTCTTTGCAAGTATAGCAACTACAGCAGTTAAATTTCCTCCTGCACTATCTCCACCAATAGCTACTCCCATTTCCCCATGAAGCTTTTCTGCATTTTCGTATATCCACTTCATGGCATCAAAGGAGTCTATAACAGCCGAAGGAAATTTATGCTCTGGAGCTAATCTGTAATCTACCGAAGCTACGATGCAATTACAAGCGTTTGTTAAAGCTCTGCACAATGGATCATAAGTCTCTATATCGCCTATTACAAAACCTCCACCATGGAAGTAAACTAGAATTCCATAAGGTCCGTTAGATTTAGGATAATATAGCCTAACAGGTATCGTAGCTTCACTACCTGGAACTTTAATGTCTTCAATTTTTCCAACATCCATTCTTGGGGCTTGTGAAGAAAGATCTCTAAATACTTTTCTTATCTCCTCTACGGGGGCTTTACCTATAGGTATGTTAAAACCTGAGTCTAATAACTTCTTCAATTTAGGGTCTAGTGGCATAAATAATGTTAGAATTTAAGGTAAATAAATTTACTTTATAAAAAGTTGGTTAAGAAATGAAAAATTATTTTCCTAAATTCGTTTGAAGAACTATGATTTTAAGTATATATCTTTCTGATAATTCGAATCAATATCATTGTTAATTAGTAGTGCGTATTTAGCATTTAATTGGCTCCAATTATTTAAATATTCTAACGTTTTATCAAGGGAGAGTTGATCAGTCAGAAAAAGACCAACATTTACATCTACATTCTCATAAATGTTCCTAATTATTCTATCTTTTTCTGTAATACCGGTCCAATTATCAACAATAATATATTTCCAATATTTTCTACCTATAAGATCCTTCAGAATCTTCTCCCTATTAATATCGTTGAGTTGAGTAAATGGATTTCTTCTCAGCCTAAGTAAAAAGGTATTTCTCCTAATTTTTACTAAACTATCTAAAGGATACCGTCCATCAACTAAACTTTCTATATGATATCCTAACCTTAGAGATAAATTTGACATTCCATCATTATCTATAAGTAAAACTCTGTTTTTCCTTCCCAAAGAATGAGCCATCTTTATAGCCAAGCTAGTCTTCCCTATACCTCCTTTGAGGCTCAAAATATATATCGCAATACGCATGATGAAAATTTAGATAAAAAATATATTTAAGGATTGATTAGATAGTTTTTAACACATTAAGAGTTTTGTATTTTCTTCCATTTTCTCCAATCGCCAAATTTCTTATCGTATTCTGGGCATCCTCTTCTCCAGTTTATTCCTCCTATCCAATCAACGTTAACAAAAATATCATAAAATTTCTTCTCGTTTAAACTTACTTTTTCCTTTATATAATATTTTATACTATCTATGAATTGTCTCATTTCATCTTCCGTATTAAAGTAGAAAATGATTACTCCCTTACTCATTAAATTGATTGGGAAAGGAAATAAAGTATACTTACCAGGCATATCTTTGACGTTTTTTAAAAACTCATCTAGAGGTACCTTTAGCGAACTAATAGGAACTCCTAATTTATAACAATATAATGAATTATTGTGTTGTAGTCCCTTTTCGAACGATAACCAGCAATCTTTACATTTACCCCAATTCTTTCCAAATCCAATCCACTCCATCTTTAATAAACCTCCTTTATGAAGTCCTCAGCCATCTTTAGATCCACTTTTAGAGGATTTCCACTGTTATTTACCAATTCCGAATAAACCTTTGCGTATTTTAACGCATCCTCAAGAGAAGGAACAAACTCAGATAATCTCTTTCTTACTCCTATTTCTTTTAGGAAATTATTTATCGAAATATATAGAGGCTCTCCATCTTCTATCTCCTTCAATTTATGCTTAGCTATTTCATAGTTAAACTTTACCGCGGTAGGTAATGATATACATGATGTAACGCCATGAGGTATGTTAAACCTTGGACCAAAGACGTAACCGAACATATGACTCATCCCCATTTTGACATACCTCATAGTAATTGATGATAGCCAAGAACCTATTTGGCAATTAAGTCTATCTTCCAAGCTTTCCAAATTTCTTAAGCAATTGATTAATTTTTTATACCCCTCTATAGCTAATGTATCGGTAAATGGAGTAGATTGTGTTGAGTATAACGCTTCTATAGCATGATCTAATGACCTAACACCCGAAGTTACTAATAACCATTTAGGAGTCTCTAATGTAGCTCTAGGATCTAGTATAATTACGTCAGCATCTTTGCCTAATTTACTACTCTTAACTCCATCAACTGTGTAACCACCTGATCTAGTATGCTCTGCTCCCGAAAGAGTTGTTGGTATTGCTATATAAAATGCGTCAGTAACCAATTTAATCCCATCTATAATACTACCCCCTCCAAGGCCTATTACTGTTTCATAACCTTTTAATTTCTCATATAGAGAGTTCAAGTCAGATTCTGGAACGTGTTGTCTAGGTCCCTCGATAACATTTGCACTCACTAATTTAAGAACTTCCGATAAAATTTTACTTTTCAATAAACTTCTCGTTGTCACCAGTGCTACTTTCTTCTCTTTTATGTTAATAAGCCATTCTAAGGCATCATATCCATAAATTACTTGTGCCGTTGGATAATTTAATTTATACATTAAGTATTGTAATGCGCTTTACTAAATAAAGTTTATATCTTACGTAACCTAAGATCCATAGAAGATCTTAGAGGATCATACTCCTTGCAAAAAGTTCTTTTAACTTTTCTCTTTCCAGCTCGAGCTTATTCCTTAGTTCTAAAAATTCTTCTAAATGTTCTTTTAAGACCTTTCCTTTTTCCGTAAGCTTGTACAACTTTTTGTTCCCTTCCCCTTCGACTATTAATACATTCACCTTAATTAATTCATTGACATATTTCTGTGCGACCGCGTAATTTATACCTGCCTCATATATCACTTTAGTTATGTTGCAAGACTCTTCACAACTCTTCAATATATCCAATATTATCTCAATAGATGATCTCTTCCTTATTTTATAATTCATACAGTATAAGAATGCAATCGAAATTAAAAGTATTTTGTTGAAAATTTATATATAATTGAATTTTATATCAGTAGTTCGAGATTCAGAAGACACATATAAACGCATTTCGAATTCAAAAGGTATAATAGAAATATGTTAGTACAAAATATTACCACCAATTAGCTGAAAAGTAATAATGATTCAGCGCGAGATTTTTAAATTATAAACCTAATACTCGATCTAATAATCGTACGAGTTTTATTATTACGTGGGTGAGCTGCTAAACCGTTATGTGACATAAAATTAATATTATACAAAATTCTTCTCATGCTGTAAGGTAACTATACATTACGTGATAATTTTTACGAAAGGGCTCATTTGCTGAACCTTTTAAAAAATTTAGGACTACAATTTATGACTGTCAGTACATAAAACGAATTTATAATATGTTCAATATTTGATAGAAAGTTCCTATTAAGTTTACATGATTTCCGTCATCAATCTTATTATTATGTCAAATGATTTCCAGGTTTAACATAAGAATGTTTAAGGTAGTAATAAAGCTTAAATTTCTATTGCGTTAAATAGTACACATGGAGAAAAAAGAGGAAAAAACTTTAAGAAAGGAATTATCCTTGTTAAATCTCGTAATTATAGGAATTACAGGAGCTGTAGGAACTGGAATACTTTTCAGTTCAGCTGCTATGGCTTCGTTAGCTGGTCCTGCAATGGTTCTATCATGGTTGCTAGGTGGTATTTTTTATCTCACGATTGGGTTAACTTATGTTCAACTTGCATTAAATTACCCAGAAGCAGGAGGCCCTTCCAGATACGCCTTATACTCTCATGGCAGAGTTACCAATATGTTAAATGCGTTCTCAGATCTTATTTGGTATCTGTTCATTCCCCCTATAGAGGCCTTAGCAGTAGTAGAAGCAATAAATTTCTTCACATCCCCTCATGGCATAGTTCTTATCAACTCCTCTGGCTATCCTACTAGCTTAGGTGCATTGCTTGGCGTCCTAGTAATGCTTTTATTTATACCTTTCAATTACTATTCAGTTAAGTTCTTTGGGACTTCCACTACCGTATTTGGAATAATAAAACTTTTATTATATCTAGCAGTAGCGTTAGGATTCTTAATATTTCTATTTAATTCTATGAATTTTGTAAAATACGGTGGATTTGTCCCATTTGGATTCGCAGGTATATTCTCTGCTATTCCCTTAGCAATGTTCGCATTTGGTGGAATTAGAGTAATTCCGGATTATGCTGAAGAAACTAAGGACCATAAAGTATTAGGGAAGGCTATTGTTTACACTGTCTTGGGACAAACACTTATTTATATAATCTTTGCAATTGCTTTTATAGGTTCGCTAAATTGGACAGGATTAGGGATAAAACCGGGGGATTGGACTGATATTCAAAACGTGCCAGGTAATCCGTTTATTGACATTGCGGGAGCTAGCAACCTTTACTCTCTACTGATCTTAACAAGTGTAATTGGTATTGTTGGACCATTTGTAGTAGGGTATATCTATCAAGGAGGTGGAATGAGAGTGTTATTTGCGATGGCGCGGTCTAAGTATGTCACAGATAAAATGAAAGAGTTAAATAAGTATTCAGTACCATTGTGGGCGTTAATAGTGTTTAGCGTAGTCGGAGCTATAGTTGCTTACATTTCAGCTCCATTACCTACAATTTACGGTTTAATTAGCGATGCTGTTGTTGCGGGATACATAGGGTTCTCTGTAAATCCAGTAGCGATGCATAGTTTAATCTCTAGAGGTAAAATTAAGCCCATCTTTCCATTATATCAAGTAATTTCATTTCTAGCCTTTATCTTCGCAGGGCTAATAGTTTACTGGAGTGGTTGGCCATCAGTTCCATATGCAGTTTTATTGTTGACAATAGTTTCAGTAATATTCTCAATAGTATATAGAGTTAAAGAGGATTTTATTAATAGCATTTGGTATATTGTATACATAGGATTTCTTACCTTACTAACGTATATTGGAAGTGTTGGTGCTTTATCATTGCTGAACTTTTATTATGCCTCACTAGTTTGTGTCATAGGCTCAGCTCTATTTTATGGTTGGGGAGTAATATCTTCTAAAAAATAATAATTAAATATTAAAAATTTTATTTTTTATAATATATAATTATTATAGTTTATTCCTATATCTATAGGAGAGGCGAATTAAATTAATGAGAACACGGGTAGTTAGTTTAACTTGGAATATACAAGTCATATTTCTATACCAAAACTTTTAATACCGATATTAACCATAATTAATAGGGAATAATAATGGTTTTCAAAAATATAATTTTAGCTTATGATGGATCTGATAATGCAAAAAGGGCATTGGATATAGCCATAGATCTTGCAAAAAAATATGAGTCAAAGTTAATTATTATTGAAGTTATTGATACTGCTATACTTTCTGGGATGGGATTAGCTCCCGTTCCTAATGAAGTTATACAACAGATATATGATAAGGCAAGTAGTGACGTTAAAGATGCTAAGGATAAGGCGTTAAAAAGCGGAGTTAAAGACGTAGAAACTGTCACTGTAGAGGGAGATCCCGCGAGTACTATATTAGATATAGCTGGAAAAAGTGGGGCTGACTTAATAGTGACAGGTAGTAGAGGTCTCTCTACTATAAAAAGGTTATTTCTGGGAAGTGTATCTTCAAGGATAGTTCATGAAGCTAAGATTCCTGTTTTAGTAGTTAAATAGAAATTTTTAATATCATTATAGATTACTAAAATTCTGCCCGTTTTATACACTAACATTTTAGGGTTAAGTTAATATTTGGACTAAACTTATTATAGCGTATGGAGAAAGCGATAGAACCCTGGGGAGTTAATGTACCTTATATTATCTTGGGATTATTATATTGGTTATTAGGTGGTATCTTCTTATATACTAATTTACAATTTCACCCATACTTTATGATGATAGGAAGTTATTCTATATTCTTTGGCATGATCTCAAGATTATTCTTTCCCGCCAGAAAGTACCTCCCGCTACATTTAACATCTCTGATACTTCTAGCTATACCGTTTTATCCGTTTCAAGCCCTAGCATCAGCGTCATTATTAGCTACAGAAATATGGGGGATAAAGGATATAAGATCATATGGTGGTAGATTTCCGATAAATACCTTAGTTCTCTCGTCCCCTATAATTTCGTTAATAGTTTGGAGTATATTTCCCTATAACTACACTCTTTTGATTGTAGGACTGATGTTGTATTTATTGGGAATTAATATTGGAGTATTCACTGCTACATTAAACGCTAAGCCTAAATTTGGAATTACTCAATTACCCATTTTCATGCTTATTTTCATGCTCATCTTTATACAAAAGCTTCTCTTTATCGTTATTTTAGGCTATATAATATGGCTCTTCATTGGCAGTAAGGGTGTTAAAATTAATGCTTCTGCATTGTCTGTCATAATAGTCGCGTTAGCTGTGTCGCTTTCCTATTATTTTTTAGGTGAGTTTACTCATGCTTTTGCATTTGGTATTATGTTACCATTTTTCTTCAGCTGTATAACCTACTCTACTTCAAGGTATAATTACAGTAAAGTTTACCCAATACCTTACCTTTCTGCCTTAGCATATTTCTTTAGATTTATATACTTTACTATCTCTCCGATATTTACTATTATATCTATATTATATTTTATATACTTATTTAAAGATAATATTAGTATAGAAACCATTAAATTAGGCATGTCATCTAAGTATTTACACTAGCTCTCTATTAAGAATTGTAAAATTAATTCAAGGATATATCGTCAGATTGGCTTTATAGTGTGCGTGAATAGTTTAAGAAACGCCTAAACTAGTAAACGTAGTTAATGTGATTTTATAATTTGGATTTATCTATAAGCTTTAAATACTTATAAGAGAACATAATACCACTTATGAAGGTTAAGGAAGTAGTTATAGAAAGAGTACCAATATTGATTGAAGATTCCTATACAATAAAGGATGCTTTAGATATGATGAGAAAGGGTAACACCAACTTTCTGTTAGTTACCAATAAACAAGGAGAAATAGTTGGAATAGTTACGCAAAAGTTAATAATTAGGGGGCTTAGCAGTAACGTCTCCTTAAGTGATAATATATCTAAGGTGATGTCAAGAACCATAATAACAGTTAATGGAGATGAAGAGTTATTAGATATCTTTGTTATGATGGTAAAAAATAATGTAAATTATGTACTTGTAGTAAATAATAGCGGTAGACCAATAAGTGTATTATCACTTAGAGAAGTACTATATAGTATTCAGAAGGAGTGTGATCGAGAATAAATTCATAAATATTAGGAAATGATTCTATATTGCAAAGTGAGGAAAGTCTAGCCCAAAATTTAGGGAAGAAGTCAGCATTCTAGAGGTAAGGGATGAAAGCGTGTTGTAAAATCTCGTTGTATGATATAAAGCTAATCACTTAAATATTTTATATGGAATAAAGAGTTTGAAATGGTTAGATATGCAATAATAACCGGGGCGGGTAGTGGAATAGGTTTTGCGACTTCCGTAAAATTAGCCTCACTAGGTTATGGAGTAATAATGGGAGATATTTCAGAAAATATTCAAGAAAGAGCTAACAAAATTAGAGAGATTACAAGGAACGAGAAAGTTATTGGACTTAGGGTCGATGTTACCGATTGGAATTCGTGCAGAGAATTTTATAACAAAGCATTATTAGAGCTAAACATCGATCACGTAGATATATTAGTAAATAATGCTGGAATAATAAGGGACTCATTATTCACAAAAATGACTCCCGAACAATGGGATCAAGTAATTAAAGTGCATTTGTATGGGACTTTTAATATGACGAAACAAGTAGTTGAAGGGATGATAAAATACCAGTGGGGTAGGATAATTAACATGTCATCAGCTAGTTGGAGGGGAAACATCGGGCAAGCTAATTACTCAGCAGCTAAAGCTGGAATCATAGGATTCACTTTAACACTATCTAGAGAATTAGGCAAATATAATATAACTACAAATGCCATAGTACCAGGGTTCATAGATACTCCAATGACAGCATCTGTGCCGGAAAAGGTTAGAAAGATAATAATTGATAGGATTCCGATGAGCAGAATAGGTAAGCCAGAGGAAGTAGCAAATGTAATAGCTTTTCTATCATCAGATGAAGCTTCATATATTAACGGTGCAATAATAGAGGTTACGGGAGGGTTAACCTTATGATAGTAGGATTTTCTAGTATGATTTACAAGAAGTATGAAGGATCAACATTTCAACTATTGGCTGAAACTGTAAGTAAGGCTTTAGATATGGCTTCAATGGAACTAAAGCAAATTGATGGTGTGTTTTACACAATATTACCCGGGACATTTGATGGTAAGGCTGCCCTTCACTTCTCCTCCTTTCAAATACCATCATTCCTAGGAATAAAGCCTAAAGTTATAGAGATAGTAGAATATGGTGGGCCTTCAGCCTTAACGATGCTATACAGAGCTGAGAAAATGATAAGCATGGGAGAAATAGAGAACGCTCTATGTATAGTTGGTGGAAAATCTTCTTCATTAAGAGAAAATAGAGTAACTGCAGACAGTGTGGATAGATTTTTTGGAAATGTTCAAATAACTCCTTATGATGATTTCTTCAGAGTATATGAGGATATAAATCCTGTTAGCGATTATGCATTAGTGGCTAAAAGACATGCTAAACTATTCAATACTACTGATGAACAGAGGGCTTTAATAGCCGTAATGCAAAGGAAGAACGCATTAGGAAATGAAAAAGCATTATACCGTACACCTTTGAGTGTGAAGGAAGTCTTATCCTCAAGGATGGTTAGTGATCCATTAAGACTATTAGAAATAGTGTATCCAGTAGATGGGTTTCACGTTTTTGTATTGAGTAAACATTCAAGAAAATCAAATTTAAGACCACTAAAGATAGAGTTTTATGGGGAAGCTCATTGGTCCGAGATGCCAACAGAATTGAATGATATTATATACACCCCTGCTATAGAAAGTAGTAAAGGTGCGAATTTAAATAAAGTAGACGCTTTTCAATTATATGACTCCTTTACCATAACGGTCATGCTACAAATAGAGGATATTGGACTTAGTGAGAAAGGCAAGGGAGGTAAGTTTATTGAAAGTAATGATATCACATATCAAGGAAACGTGCCAATAAACACTGGAGGTGGATCATTAAACGTTGGTCAACCAGCCTATATGAGTGGAGGTGTGATATTAGAAGAAGCTATAATACAACTAAATGATATGGGATATAACCGACAGGTTAAGGGCGTTAATAAGGTTTTAATCAACGGAATTGGCGGATGGAATAGAGGACATTCCGTCACTATGGTCCTAGCAGGTGAATAATGATGTATGAAGAAATTAAAAAGAAATATACGGAAATGTTTGAGAGAAACAAATTACCTTACATAAGATGTAACAACTGCTCATATATATTCTATTACCCTAGAGATTATTGCCCAAAATGCGGATCACGGAAATTAGAAGTATTAGAAAGCAATGGTTTAGGTAAAGTTTTTTCGTATACAAAATTTTTTAATAAAGAAGGAAAAGAAATAATCTATGGAATAGTAGAACTTAATGAGGGATTTAGAATCTACACGAATTTCACGAGTAACATAGATATTGGAGACAGAGTTAAGGTGAAGTTTATAAAAGTAAATAATAAGATAATACCAGTATTTGATAAAGTATGAAGTTAGGACGTCTTTTATTAAACTAGAGATTGTGGTAGGATATACATCTTCAACACCTAAAGATATACAAAATTATTTAATTTATTTGATTTTATAACTAATAATTTATTAACGAGGGGAACATCTAAGGCGAGGAAGTCAGATTAATGTCTACTACTAGGAGTTTTGATTTCATCAACCTAACTCCTAAATCTTTATTTTCATTACATATGTTTTTAATCTAATTAGCGTTAAGTCATACAAACTTTGCTAGTTATCCGAAACTGTAGTTAATGAAGATTGAAAATTAGTAGTTCTTGAGTTTAAACTCCTTGGAGAGTAAGGCTAACTAATTATACTCTTCATAATTTCCATCATTCTCCTACCGTTCTTTAGCATCCACAAATCATTGTTAAAAAATATGTATACCTTTTCGGGATTTTGTTCAAGAATTCTATGTGCTACTTCAATCAACTCCTCTTCTTTATACTCATAAAAATACCAGTTTTCTCTGCCATGCATTCTCAAGTAAACGATCCCCGATGTATTTACCAAGTACGTTCCAATTGGAGAATCTATTGAAACTACTGTTACCTTCAAGTCCAACTTCCTCCTATACCATTCTGGATCTCTAAACTCGATAGCCATCTTATTCCCCACTTCATTCTCGAATTTTTTAACCCTATTAAGGTTCTCCTCATTAAACTTAAATGAGGGAGGCATCTGGAATAAGTAGAAATCCGGATTTAGTTCCCTTATATTATCTTCAAATTTTCTCCAAATTTCAATATCAGATAATCTCTTCACGTGAGTTATCATCCTATTTACCTTAATTGCCCATCTTATGTTATTATATTTCTTCCACGAGGATATTTGCTTACTAGTCGGAAATTTATAGAAACTAGCGTTTAATTCTACTGCATTAAAGCCTGAGTTCTTTACGTACCAATCAAGGTTTTTCTTTGGGTTCCAGCTGTACATCCAACCAGAAGTTCCTATATAAACTTCCATTATTATGTATATGTGAAGATTGTTTTAATCATTAACTCTGTTAAAGTAAGCTTACTGAGGATTTATGAGAAAAACTAATAAAAGGTTATGTAAAGACGTATATTATTATGTGTTTGCTTAGGACTATTAATGTACAAAGACCATTACTTTCCAATGATATACTTTTGATTGAAGAGGAGGAATTCGAG
Source organism: Sulfolobus sp. B1 (assembly GCF_007050195.1). Taxonomy (NCBI): domain Archaea; kingdom Thermoproteati; phylum Thermoproteota; class Thermoprotei; order Sulfolobales; family Sulfolobaceae; genus Sulfolobus; species Sulfolobus sp. B1. Next base: position 14,882 of record NZ_QIMI01000014.1, read on the forward strand.
AAGCTTGGGGACGAAATTTATATTAAAGTATTAGCTTCTGATAGAAGAGGGGATGAGATAAGTAAGAGTTATTATTATTTTATTGTCAACAAGTTAAAACAAATTGGTCTACTGGTTGATAATGCAATAGGATTTAAGGTGGTATTTCCATTTAAGACAAAATCAGATAATATTTCAATTAGTGATGGGATAATGTTCATTACCGATAATAAGTATCTAGTTTATTATTATACTAAAGATTATGATTATAACTGCGAATTTTGTCCAGTTCAAAACGAGTGTATTTACGATTTAAAAACATTAGCTAAACTGACCAACATAAAGATAAGGAACGAAAAATTAAATGATGCTTGGATTTACCTTATAGAGAATGTGAGAAGAGACGTCATATCCAGTTTGAAATTTATGAGAGTTAAGGCGGAAGGTTTAAGTATAGAACATAAGAGCTTAAGTGAAGCTAAGAGGATTAAGCAGAGTATCCAAATTACTGACATTAGATCTTATTTAGAGGATAAGAGGAGGTTACAAAATGAGTAAAGATTCACTGTAAAGGGTTGGAGGAAGCCAGTTACGTTATTTGGCTATCAATCTTAGCTCTAATATTTTGAGGATTTAATAATAAGGTTAGGAGCCCCCGTTAGAACACCTCAAAAATACTAAATACTTCTTACCTTTCACGAACGAAAAGGAAGCCTCACCTTTGGGTTTAGGAATAGTGAACATTAAGTTTTCACATAAAAGCTAAGAACATGTTAAAGGCTCTATAAAGAAGATGGTAAATAAGTTTAGGTAAAATGCTAAATGCATCAACTGATTTCCTAGAAGATTTAAACTTTACACTTAAACTTTTTATTGATAGTATCTATAAAGTTATATATTTAATATTTATATAAAGAATTGAGAAAACATAATCTAAGCATGTATATATATATTTTTATTAAATGTTTCTATAGTTGTTCAGCTGCAAGTACTAAGTATAAAAACTATTTAACTTCTAGGACTAGAAGATACTTCTGGGGATAGAAGTGATCTTTTCAATCCTTTAACTAAAAGTTCTAGAAAAGATTTCTTTAATAGAGAGATAGAAAAGGTTTAAATCTCTATCGTCATCAATCTCTTTAGTCTTAGGCCTCAGAAGTACTGGAAAATCTTCAGTAATAAAAATTGCCATAAATGAAACGCAACTTCCGTATATCTATATAGATATGGGAAAATACAAAGAGACGAATTATATATCATTTTAAGGATTTCATACTTGACATTGAAAAAGAAATAAATAGTTTAACTGTAAGTTACCTTCACTAATGAACTTCCTCAAACGAATAGAGGTTGTTAGCGTACTAGGTGATGAAGTAAAGTTCCATTGGGGAGAGAGTTAATAGGGTCAAATTTTCGTCACTGTTAGAGTCACTTGACGAGTAGGCTGATGATAGAGTTATTGTAGCTTTAGACGAAGCTCAAGAACTAATTAATTTAAGGGGAGCAAATTTGATTTATCTTTCCTTCAATAATCTGAGGAAAGTCAAGACTATATTAACAGGATTAAAGATTGGTTTATTATATAGATACTTAAAGATAGAAGACCCTGGTTCTCCTCTATACGAGAGAGAAATGAACAGAATATAATTTACCCCTTTTGATACAGAGAAAAGCAAGGAATTTTTAGAGAAAGGATTTAAAGAAGTTGGAATAGGTTTTTAGTAAATATGATTAAAATTTACGAAGCAATGGGAGGAGCACCAAGTTGGTCAAATTGCTTCAGATACTACTCCTATCAAAATGAGGACTATGATAAGGCTTTAGAATTGACCTTACCTCAAAAGATGCTACTGAATATAAGATTTCAGCAAGTATTGACGGTAGGTTAAAGTCTCCCTTTCTTATTGTACTCTCTTTATCCTAACTAGATCTTTCAGTCTCTCCCAGTCTTTATCGTTGCTAACAACCGTATAATTCAGTCTCTTAGCTATTACAGCGTTTATTGCTTCACCTAGATTTACGTCTCTCTCAAACATTATTTTTATCCCTTCTTCAACATCCTTAAGGGAAACTTCAACTACTACATCTTTTATCTGCGATAGTGTGAGGTACAGGAAATTCAAATAACCTTCAGCCCTTCGTCTCTCTCCTCTTTTAATAAGCTCATGGTGTTTCCTGCGTATGACGATGGCAAGCTCAATGATTGACACTAAACTAACGATAAAGGGCTCCTTAACCTTTACGAACTGCTTAGACACTAAGATATCTGTGTCTAAGAGGTATTTTTCTTCCATCAAGGAATTTCAGCCTAAATCCTTCATAAACCTTTTGGATAACTCCTCCTCAGCCTCTTCATGAACTTCTTTAAAGTCAAGCTCTGTTACTAACCTTATGAACTCCTCAGTAAAGAAGTTTGAAGCTTTCTTGCTCGCAGCTTCAGCTAACTCTTGATTATCAGTTAAAAAATATCCATTACCTAAGTCGATTAAGTAGACTTTCTTACCCTTATATTCAGGTATATAGACTCTCCCTTTTTCGTCAACTTTTCTCTCAACTTTTTCCCCTATCATATTCCCACATGTATAGTTTTTTGCAAATTTATTTATAAACTTTCTTTTCCTCTCTCTGCTTCCTTTGAAAAGTTCATCTTGAAGGACAGTTAAGATGTTCAACTAGCTAATTCCACAAATGCTAACAATTACATACTGCAGAAAATTTAATTAGAAAGGAATTTGAGAACTTCTTGAAGAACAGAGTTGTAACCAGTAAAAGATATATAGTAATAATGAGGAAAGTTGCAAGTAAATGCAGTTGGTGGAGTGAAATAAAAAGGGCTTTGGATGACCCAGAAGGTAGAAAATAACCGATTCTGAGGCATATAATTATTTAAATCATCTAGAAGAGGTGTTGTGGTTGGTAATAAATGATGAGAAATATTGCCCAGCAGAGAAGCTAATAGGAAGAGTTTTTAGAGGCTATTAGGTAAGTTCCAAAACTTATTCCCCAGATCAGCTCTGGGTAAACGATTAATCTCTCCATACCACCTGGTCCGAATGGTCCATAAATTTTTAAGACGTAAAGGACAAGGGTGAATAGAGTGATAATTCCTAATACCGTCCAAAAGTAGTTTCTCTTCAACGAAGTGAGAATCGCACCAATTCCTCCAAATAAGAATGCTATGAGTGCTGAAATCGAATGAATGAGACCGGTATATTCAGGGAATATTCCAACTAGCATAGAGCCTAATCCTGTTAATAGTATTATGTAAGATACTGAATGATACTCTTTCCTTATTAGCAGAGAAGAAATAATTATTAATATGCCCATGAAAATTATTGATGAATTGAAAATTATTGCTGTGCTGCCTACTCCTAAATCGCTTATGTAGTTATATTTTACAGAATAATTTGGATAAAAGAACTCTGATATTAACATTAGTAAGAGGAATTCACTTACACCTATTGAAACTAAATAGCCAGCTAGATTAATTCTGCTCATCATATATAATGAACAATATATATTTAAATCATAAACGATTGAAAATATGGATTATAAAAAGACTATGCATAGTATAAGTATTACTCACTGCTTTGTGTGAAAACGCTTGATTTATTATCTCAAAAAATTCTTTATGTATATTTATAGAAAATCATAAAATTAATATTTAAAACATTTAATATAGTAAAATTTTTATATAGGAATTATGGATGTATAAAAATGTTTCAAGTTACAAATTAATAGATAGACTCCATGTTTTATATCTCGACAGAAGGAGTACGACTTATTTCCATATTATTGAATGATTTGGCGTATTTTTATTCACTTATCACTGAACTAACTTGTTAACTTCCTTAAATTTAGATGGGTCACCTAAAACGAATAGAACTTCCCCTTCTTTAACTTCAGTGTCTTTTTCAAAATAGGGATCTAGGTTACCATCTTTTAGTATTGCTATTGGTATGACACCATTAGGTAAATCTTTAAGTTTTATAACTCTTTTAACTTCAAAAACTCCTATTGCGAACTCCCTGCTGTTTGTAGGATAAATCATACCAGCAAACTGTTTAGATACTGAAGCTGAAGCCATCATTCTCCCTAAAACTTCCTCAAACGGTATGACAATATCAGCTCCGGCTGTTCTCATAATATCCATCATTGATGAGTCCTTAACGACAGTAACTATTGTTAATGGCGGATTTATCTTTTGTACCTTCAAAGTTAGCAGAAGGGTTTCTGAATCATCATCCATTGCTATTATAGCTGACTCAGCGTTATTAATTCCAGCACTTATTAAATTATCCTCATTTTTAGGATCTCCCAAGATTACCTTATCTCCCTTTAACAATTTTTGAATTTCTTGATTATTTGTAACTACAACATAGTCCTTATCCAATTCTTCTAGCTTCCTCACAGCTGACAATACGCTTCTCGAATTCCCTAGTACTACAACATGACCTCTCATATGCTTACCTCTCCATCTAGCCCTAGCATCAATCCAAGTATTTCTATTCACAATTGTTAAAATTAAACTTTGTGCCATACTCGCAAATAGTCCTACACTGAAAACTATGCTTAAAGTTAAGAATAACTTTTCTTGTGAAGGCATAGAGTAAATACTTGGCGCGTAAAGTCCAACAGTAGTTATAACGTTAACAGCTGCATAAATTGCAGAAATCCAATCTAAATGTTGATAGTAAACAAATATTAAGGCTATAATATATACTACAATACTTAGCATTAATAACTGTAAATATATTTTTCTAATAACTGAGTAAGGTGATGCAAAAATTTCCATAATCGGTATTATTCTTCTATTCCATATTTCGTTTTTATTCACAATATAAGTCTTACAAATTCATATTAAATAAGCTTTGACAGTAATTATTTGCGATAAATATGTGAGTGTACATCATATGAATAAAAACTCTAGAAGTATATACAGCTCTTTATTATAGTATTCGTTTTCCTCATAATGGTACCGCACATACTAGTGCTAAGGAAAAGAAAATAATACAACTCATAGGTAACTAGAAGTTACGAAGTTGAGGAAAGCCTCGCCCTTTAGGGCGGGAATGACAAATTTTTAAGCGTAAAAACATACCCTAGATGGGAGAGGTTCTCTGACCCTCTCGACTGCCCCTCAGATGTAAACATGAATCTATGAGGAGAACGCTCTAAGGGGGAGAAAGTCAGAAAAGTCTCTACTCTCTCACCTTTTTCTTCTAAAGCAGGAATAAACAAATTAGCGAGATTATGCACCCTAGATCTAAGGCTAACATGGAAAACGCAAAACTATGCGTTAAATATAATACAAAACCTACAAAAGTTGGGGCTATCATAGTGCCAATCTGAGAAACGGCGTTTGCAAAACCTATGGAGGTACCAGCTCTACCTTCTCCACCTATTTTCATAATTAATGAGTCAGTAGGAGGTCTATACGAGAACGAGAAAATTCCAAGAAAGAAAGCTTCAGTTAAAACAAGCAGTGGAAAAGAGGTTATAATAATTAATAAGGTCAATGCAATAAAGCCTATCAAATTAACCATGATGACTTTCTTATCTCCAATTATTGAAACCAGTCTCTCTACGCTCAATATACCAACTAGCTGACCAAGTCCAAACAAAAGCAAAAATGACGAGGATAATATAACTGGAATGTGCCTATATAATACGAGCATCGAGAATATCCAAGTTGTAGTACCCCATGTTGCCCATAATTCGCCTAACCTAATTAGAGTAGATAAGGCGATTTTCTTATCAAAGAGTACTTTGAACGATTTCTTTACTTCAGTGGAATTTACTCTAATGTTGATTTTCGTACTTATTACTACTAGCAATAGAAAGGCCAAGGAGAAGAATAAGAAAAGATATCTCCACGAATTTAAGATTAAAGATGATATTAATCCTAATAATAAAATCGTTATAGGACCAGCACTCTCTAATATCGCTACATAAAATGTTAAATGATTAGAGTAAGATACAGCTACGATTTTCATAGCTGAGGGAAATATTGAAGAAGCTACTAATCCCTCAAGCAAATAGATTAAAGTTAAAACTAAATATGATTTAAAGAATAGGAATAGTACTAGATTGAGCAATACTAAGAATATTGAAGAAATGGCAATTGCTTTACTAGGTCCAATCTTATCTATTATTAACCCCCATGGAATTGACATTACTATGTAACCTATATAAAAAGACGTGGCTACGAATCCCACTTGTACCGGATTTAAATGTAGAATTATGGATACAGGCAAAGCTATAACTCCCCAACTTAATCTTATTAGTAACTGAAGGAAGGTACCATACCATCCAGTGAGAAGGTTCCTCAGCATAGAAATAGTCTTAACGTTTACTGTTTAAAAATTAATCACTTTAAAAGTCAAAATCAGCCTATCTTTATATTCATGAAATAAACGTAGTTTAACTAAAACTTTTAATATTTTAAAAAAGGGGAAGATAGGATAGGCTATGGAATTAGAGAAGGAGATTAAAGTAAACCATGAGATTACCTCGCTCTTTAAGATACTTTCAGATCCTTGTTTCATTATACCCAAAATTTTCCCTTCTATCAAACATATAGAGTGTAAAGGGGACGAGTTCAAAGGAAATGGAAACCTTTCTATCTTGGGCGAATATGATTTCAGAGGGAGAGTTTACGTCGGTGATTCGAGGATTAAGTACATTTATAATACGACTAAAGGAAATGGAACTCTAGAGATAGAGAAAGTGAATGTAGGCATAATTAAACTGAAACTTGAACATGATAATGGTTTAAGCTCTTATTTTATAAGATTCTTATTTTCGTCTAACCTAAGGAAGATGGAAAAAGAATTAGATGAAGAGATAAGAATAGAAAGAATCAGAAGAAAAATATAATTCTTTGTATATATTTTAATGAAAATCCTTATCTTAAAGTTATTAAGCTAATTCGTTAGCAATGAAAAAATTTTACGACAAATTTTGTATGCATATTTATATTCGAAGTATCATGTGCCACAACATATAATGGACGGAAAGAATAGGGCTTATCCATATGATGCCCTAATGCCGACTTGAGGTTTACAAGCTTCTTTAGCTAATTCTTCCGGTGAATCGAAATACTTTGGTTTAATGACCTTCCTTTGATCTATGTACTCTGGAAAGGCTCTTGCTATTACGTCAGACGATAATCCAGTGTGATTTAACACAAGTAAGGGCTTTCCCATTGCGTAAGCCATGAATATTTCTATCATTGTTCCTACTTCACCACCTAGAGAGACTAAAACATCAGATGATCTTACCAACATCACAGATCTGCATCTAAATTCACAGCCCGTATTAACTCTTATTACATTTACTGGTAAATCTATATCTTCCCTCTCTATCGGTAAGAACACTATCACCTCTAATCCCCTTTT
>NZ_QIMI01000149.1:0-3395 GCF_007050195.1 Sulfolobus sp. B1
TATAGGAAAGCATGGTTTAGGTCTTTTTGATGAAAATAAGAATATTTTCGACAAATTGTTAGATAAGGAAGAGAAGTATGAGTATATATCTAATCTAATCCTAGATGGAAAGGTAAGAGAAGCATTTGATCTTGCTGAAAGCAGTAAGGATAATTTAGCTAAAGCTTTAAGGATGACATTTACTGAAGTAATATTCTCCTTTGAACCGGATGAAAAATTATACAGATCACTTAGAAACTTGAACGCATCTGATAATGATCAGATCAAGCACACTGCTAAAAGCTTTTCCAGATTTTACACTGCTTTTAAGCTAGCTGAGGGAATAGCCGAAGGGAGCATACGGGATAAGTTAACTTATATAGCAATGAAAAAATCGATAGCAATATCTATTGGGATAGATTATCCACTGCCTAAGCTTAGTTATGTTGATCTAATAGCGAAAGAGGTATTTAACCTAAATAAAAAAATCTTAACAAGAGTCCTAGGTTCTAAGTTATAAAAGCATAGATATTTTTAACTACTAATTTTAAATTATAATTTAGAGTATGCAGAATCTTTCACCCACCCAAAGGGAAATATTACTTGCACTTACAGATTTATATAATAAGCATAAAAGGATGATAAAAAGCAAGGAAGTAGCTGACGTTATAAATAAGGATGAAGGTACAGTAAGGAACATAATCTTAAGTTTAAAAGTGCTAGGTCTAATTGAATCTAAACCAGGTCCTAATGGTGGTTACATACCTACTTTAAAAGCTTACGAAATTATAAACAATCCAACAATAACCCCTATTCTCGACAAGTTAAGTCTATATAAAGGTATGATAGAAACAGATATCAAGATAGAGAATATAGAAATTATAGACATAACTAATCCTTCCGCTAATCGTGTTCTTCTTAAAGTAGAGGGTGACTTAAGAAAATTAAAAGTAGGAGACCCAGTCAGACTAGGACCAACGCCATATAGTAGATTAGTTATAGAAGGACTAATATTACATCTAGATGAAGCTAGTAAGGAGGTGGTTGTAGACGTGAAAAGAATGATAAGTATCCCTAAAGAAAAAGTTAGAAACTTGATATCAAAGAAACTGATTGCCCTAAAACCAGAGACTAGCCTCAGAGAAGCATCAATGATATTTTACAAAGAATCTATAAGAGGAGCTCCAGTAATAGATCATGATGAAAAAGTAATTGGGATCTTAACTACTGCTGATATTATAAAAGCTTTCTTTGAAGGAAACTATGATGCTAAAGTAACTGACTACATGAAGACAAATGTAATAACTATTAAAGAAAATGATGATATTTTGGAAGCTATAAGGAAAATGATAATATATAATGTAGGAAGACTATTAGTTATTGACTCTGACAGCAAGGCAATAGGAATTGTTACTAGAACTGACATTTTAAGATCTATTGCTGGTCTTGAAGGTCTATGGGTAACTTGAGAGAAAGATGCGGAATCATATGCAACGATAAGTTCTATGAAATTGAAAACTCTAGTAACTCGACGATGGAATTTACTTGTAATGCTGAAGCATTGTATAGGATACTAATTAAATGTGGAGGAGACGTTAAAGCAATAGTTCATACACATATGTTAGATTGTTTCCCTAGCTCTAGAGACTTAATTTCCATGGAAATATGGAACGTGACTTGGATAATTGTTTCAAATAGTTGTATAAAAGCATTTAGAAAATTAAACAGAAGTATAAGCGAGGTCGATATTAACTCCCTTTTGCCTCAAGAAGTCTATGACCTTATCGTGAAGCTTCTTCATTAATTCTCTCTTATCTTCAGCTAGAACTACATCTGAATGTCCCTTAATTATAATACTATGGGAAAACGGACTTGGAATAGTAGTAGGACCAAATATAACCAGCCTTATTTCACTACCTTCTATTTTCTTCAGTATCTCTTTAGCTCTAATTACGTCCATATGATCTTCTAATATTTCCCTTATTGTCTCTTTGAGAACTGGGAAGTCTGGAAACTCCTTTATAGAATTTAAAAGTATTTCTGAGTTAAGTTCTCTTCTCTCTAAATTGGTTTCTCTTCCCTTGTATCTTCTTAATATCATAAACGATCTCTCCGCACAATGTCTAAACCTCCTTTTTAACATTTCAGTCCTCATAATCGCTTTGCTCAATATATCATAAATATTTGATGATTTAACCTTATCGAATAGTCTCAAAACATTATAGCTATCCAAATTAGAAACCTTACTAACACTTAGAGAGAAACCATTATCTGTAACTGATATCTTCACATCTATATTTAGATCCTCACTTAAAGCATAAGCTAAAGCTCTAGATAAAGCATCGAGTGCTCTTCTGCCAAAAAGTGCATGAAATATATAGTTTCTAATGCCTTCCTCATCGTCATAAATTTCGATCATTATTAATTTATCTGATGGTATTATTCCATTTGTAAATAAATATTGTTCCAATATATAATTGTAAATTGTTGATGAAGCAGATTTCGAAATACTATACTCTTTTGAAATCCACTCTATTATTTCTTCTTTATTATTTCCTTTACTCAACATCTCTGCAACAGTTCTTCTAAACTTTCCAATTTCAAGGGCTGATTCGTAGGATAATGGCAACATCTCTGAAAACCAACTGGGCACTGTAGGTCTCTGCCCAGCTGCATCTTTTACTACTACCTTAGAACCTTTACTACTTAGGAACTCATAAGTTCTACCGCCTAATACAAAAATATCCCCGGGAGATAGGATCTCTACAAATTCTTCTTCCAAATTACCTACATATTTACCATAATCTGTAATAACCTCAATCATAGCTTCGTCTGGTATGGTACCACTATTCATAAAGAATATCATTCTACTACCTCTTTTAGGATAAATTAGTTTATCCTCTTTTAGTCTAATTTTAGAATAAACATTTTTTAATTCCAGCCCAAATAGCTCACCATTAAGGTATCTAATCACAGACTCATATTCTTCATTTGTGAGATCTTGAAAATTGTAGGAATTCCTTAAGATATTATATAATTCTTCTTTCTCAATATTCGAAATCAAGCTGGAGGCTACTATTAATTGTGAAAGGACATCTAATGGTTTTTTAGGTATATTAATATTATCAATCTTTCTATCAACCGCTAGTTTAGTTAACACAGTACACTCTACTAGATCATCCCTATCTACAACCACTATCCTACCTTTACTAATATTTCTAATGTGGTGCCCAGCCCTTCCTATCCTTTGTAAAAGCCTACTAACACTCTTAGGGCTACTTAGCAAAATTACTAGATCGATATAACCTATGTCTATACCTAATTCTAAACTTGTAGAAGAGACAACTACTTTCAAGAGCCCTCTCTTCAACTTATCCTCTACCTCAAGTCTAACATTTCTACTTAAACTACTGTGA
>NZ_QIMI01000150.1:0-3384 GCF_007050195.1 Sulfolobus sp. B1
GATTTCAAAAAGGATTATATATACTAATAAGGGTTCCACAGATCATTTTTTATCCCCCTTCCCCTAAAACTATCTATTGTCATGCTTGAGGAATTTGAGGAGATTGTTAGAAAGAAACTTGGTTTCGAAATTTATGCTTACCAGAAGAGTATAAGTCAAGAGATTATGAAATCATTGGATACTAACAGATTTGTGGTGGTCTCAATGCCTACCGGGAGTGGTAAGACTCTGATAGAGGTATTCATAGCCTATTATTTGATAAAGAAAGGTCATAATGTGATCATATTGGAGCCAACCAGACTTCTTTGTGATCAGATGTATCATAGGTTTTGGAAAAGGATATTTGAGAGTGATAGCGGTGTAGAGTACGAGGGTGATTGTAAGTCCTTTGAGGAAGGTAAAAGGGTAATAGTTTCAACGCCTTTTACAACTTCTAAGTGTATAGGTAATGCGGAAGCTTTGATAGTAGATGAAGTTCATCACGCGTTCGGAGATATTCGTTATGAACAAACTTTGGCAGACTTAGAGCCTAAATACCTAGTTGGTTTTACGGCATTATTACCTTCCTACAAAAAATATATGGTAGATCCAAGGCTAGTTGAAAACTTAGGTAATCCCCTTTTCCTCACCTATGATTTCAAAGCGTTATCTGGAATTGACCCTACCTTTAAACTCCCTAAAGCTATAGCTGACATTTTTGACGCTGAATTTAACAGTTTAGAGGATAACGTATATGAAAACTTTTTTAGAGGTAAGATAAATGGCGATAAAAATACTTTAAAGTTTCTCGAAATCACACTATATACTTATGGTAAAGAAGCTTTTTGTGAAAGCTATAATAGGTTACTAGGGAAAGTTGAAGAAACTCCAATAATAGAAACTCTTTGTGAACAGAGGGAATTAAGTCACAAGACTAGAGCTTTGAAGGACGTTTTAAACATATATAAGGTTGAGGAATTTAAACCAGTTTTGATATTTACCTCTAGAAAGTCAACTGCGTACGAATTTGAAAAGGTAGTATCTAGTTTCAACGTTAAGGCTAAAGTGCTAACTGGTGATCTCTCAAGATATGAAAGGCTTAAGCTAGTTCAAGATGCTAGGAAGGGAAATGTAGATGTTATAATATCTACATTAGTTGGAGAAGAAGGGATCGATATACCAGAAGCTAAACTCTTAATTATGACTGATGTTCCTCAAAGTCCCTTGAGATTCTATCAAAGGCTAGGAAGGCTAATTAGGGGATGGATTTTAGGAACTGGTCAGTGGGCTTACGGTAACGTAGTTGGACCTCTAGTCAATAACTCTAAGCTACCAAAACTAGAAATAACCTATGCTAACGCCTTTCCGGTTTCCAATGGGACTAAGATAATATTAAATATAACTGATGTTGATGGTCCTGACGCTTATCCTGCCTCTGGTACAATGATGATGATTAGCAATTCGACGTGGTCTCTAACATTAAACTCAACAGAAATAGCTAAATATACAGTGAACGTGATACAAGCTCCGTGGAATGCTAACAAGAAGGACTACGTAAACTACTATTCTGGCTTCGTAGTAATATTAGGCAGTGAAGCACAGTTCCAACTTATAATTCCAATTCACCTATCGCCCGGGACATATAAAATAACTATAGTAACACCAGCTATAAATCCAAACAGATGGGCAACTACAACAATTACAGTAAGTTAGCCTTTTTTTACACAACGTTGACTATTTTTGATTTTAATTTATTAAGGTATAATCTACATTCATTTTGATGGTAAGTATTAATCTATTATCTGCTTCAGATGTTTTAATTGAGGAAGCTGATAGGTTATTGGAGAAGGGAGATGTTGTACAAGCTTCAGAGAAATACTACAAAGCAGCTGAAGAAGCAATAAAACTACTAGTAAAAACACTAAACCTAAAAGACGTAATAGAAAAAGTAAAGGCTAATAGAAGATGGACCTCTTCCTTATTATTCGAAGCTTCAAGAAGGATTTCTCCAGATATATATCTAATATCGGTAGATGCATGGTACTTACACGTTTATGGATTTCATGAAATGAGACTTAACTACGACGAAGTGAAGAAATTATCCAATAATATTCACAAAATAATAGACATATTAAACAAATATCTAACCTAACGTCTAATGAAATTCTAAAAGGTCCGATAAAGAGACCCCTCTCTTCCTTTTCATAATAATTTCGTAAATAGCCTTGAATTTCTAAGGGTAATAAGATTCTTTCCCAATCACTCTAGAACAAAATAAAATCTCATAACGTTGAGTGAGTAAAGGGAAAACATAAGGCTAATTAGAATCGCAACCAGCTAACTCATAGTTTAAAGTAGGAAATTCTTTAATTCTTGCCTTAAAGAGCAAGTTTTCATCACTTACCTAGAACTTGAGAAACTTTGCCGAAAAAGAGTAGTTGACTTCCTCATTAGGCTCAACTATCCTTAACCCTAAGCCATTGTGATAAGCGTCTGGAGCACCGCTCATAGGTTCGATTGCCAAAGCTCCTCTTACACCTGTATATAATTGTATAAATGGCATATTTCTTCTCACAATTTTAACTATAGAATAAGATGATTTCAATAGTATGGTATCATTTACGAAAAAACAATCATCATATTCTCCATGTTCTATTTTAGTTTTAACTAACTCTCCAGTTGGTATCTTGTTAAAAGTTACGCATCTCTTAACATTATTTTTTACTTCAATATTCCAATCCTCAGATACTATGAAGTAAGGATGTAGTCCAACTGTTAATGGACCTCTATTGTTTCCTACATTCTTAACGCTTATCTTTACTCTAAAGCCATTTCTGAATAATTTATAAATTAGTACGCAAGCTAACTTAGTTGGATAACCTTCGTGTTCTAACTCATGCTTAAGAGAGACACCATCATTTTGGACTTCTAAGACTTCAAATTCTTTATCTAGAACTAAACCATGTATCGCGTTTCCCTCATTATTTTTAGGTAAAACGTACCTTTTTCCCTCAAATATATACTCCCCTCCCTTTATTCTATTAGCGAATGGTATTAAAACAGCCATACCCCCTCGCGTAACTCTCTCTAAATTGCCTCTTAGAATGAGCTCTTTCCCATCTATTTTAAAGGAGTATAGATAAGCGCCTTTCGGCAAAATTTCTGCTTCCACGTTACCCTTCTTAATCTTCATATAGTAAGAATATAAGAGATGTGAACTTATATACTTATCACTAATAGTAATTATTAAATAGGAAAACAAAGAAAGGAAGAAAAAAAGTTTATTTAAATACCTGCTACTTCCCTTAGCGTCTTAAATATCTGGTTAAAGTCTGCCTCAGCTAACCTCACGAAAACTCCATAGTTACCCATTACACATACTGCATAATCCCCAGCTGCTACTGC
>NZ_QIMI01000151.1:0-3371 GCF_007050195.1 Sulfolobus sp. B1
GAAGAATGTATTATCTAAATTTGGGAAGATAGACGTACTGGTAAATAATGCAGGATTCGGAATCTATGGTTCTTTTTTAGAAACAGATTTAAGTGAAGAAGAGTATATGATTAAGACGAATTTGTTAGGTCCGATATACTTCATGAAGGCTGTTCTTCCTCACATGGTATCGAGAAGAAGTGGCAGTATAGTTAATATTATTTCTGAGGCCGCTTACGTAAGTACTCCTAAGCTTTTAGTTTACTCAGCTACTAAATCAGCGTTAAGTAGTATAACAAATGGTTTATGGGCTGAGATGAGAAAGTATAACGTTAAGGTTAGTGGGATCTACCCTGGTCCAGTGAAGACTAATTTCTCTTCCCATCCGTCCTTTAAGAAGGCAGGAAGCGATCCTTTTGCTAAATACGCAGTAGAGCCGGAGCATGTTGCTAGGGCAGTTTTAAAGGCTATAAAGACTGGAAAGAGGGAAATATATGTTCCTTCTAAGCTTAAACTTGATCCTTATTTCCTAAAATTAAGTAACCTATTTCAGAGTTTGACTTATGGTTTTATAAGCAAATACTTTGCTTAACATATGCTTAGCTATAGTCCTATCTTTGTTTATTTCTAGGCTTACTTGCCTTAGCCAAAAATTGTAGAGTCATCTTACCACTTTATGGAAGATACTACTACACCTTGGAGAAGGCAATAGAGAAGGTGGTTTAAAGAGAAATCAGTAGAAGACGATATAGAGAAGTCGAATGGAATACCGTGCTGGCTCATTGTAAAGTACTTTAAGTTATAAATTTAAGGAGTCAACAATAGAGCGATTTCCACTCCCGTCACTTCAAACATTCACGCTTTAAGGTTAAGCAATGTCTCTTCCTAAAAGCTGGTTCAAATTTAGAAGAATCCTTAAACTCACTTTTTTCAGTTGGTGCCTTTTGCCTCAGTTTTCGTCTTTATACTTATGTTTTTAGTAACTTTTCTTGCTCTTTTGGATAACATATTATACGCCAGTTTACGTTATAGTTTATTAGTTGCATTCTTATGCACTTTTCTTGACTCTCTATATAATGTAGAGGAGACTGACCTTATATTATGGGAGGATAGATGTCTAGCTAGGACGTTATGGGTTAATGTGGTGAACAGATACAAGGTTGTCCAAGACGCTATTTTGAGGTTGATGAAATTGTGAGTGGTGAGTTGTTATTATTACATAAAACTTTTAATTTAGAAGGAAAAATAGTATGGGAGGGAGAAGGGGTTTGGAAAGCACCTCGAATCCCCCATTACCTATATCTGCGAGTGATGTATCAGCCCTAGGTGCAATGATACAATTTACCCTAGACTATACCACAATAAGAGATCAAGGTGTTTGTACTGGGAGAGGATTAAAGAAAGTATTAGAAAGTGAGGCTAAATATGAGGTATACCCGGCTTTAACAGTCTCTGGTAGAGTGTCCACTAGTACTACAAACATTTTTCAGATATTAAGGCATGGGATAATAATAAGGACGGCTGAGGGGAATTACTATTATATAGGAGGGAAGTCTAACTATTGGATACAGGATAGGGCGTTACATGCTTATCAAGGGGGTACTGAGTTCGTCTTAAGCTCTGAATCGGGTAGTAGGCTCTTCAAGGAGATAAGGGACTCACCATCTAATATTGTAGTGTTACAAGTGAGGGGGATAAGGATATCGGGTACGTGGTATCAACCTAGCCAGTTAGAAGGATGTCAAACCCCAGTATTAGGTTGGATAATGGAATGGATACAATCTACTAGTGGCGTAGGTGCTGGAGTAATAATGAACTATGTAGCACAGTTTACTGATTTACGGAAGGACTTTATCGAAGTTCCTGGAAATCTGGTCTACGAGTCTGGTGGACATTACACTACTGACCCGTTACAAGCGATTCTTAGGTCTTTTTCAACGAAGCCGCCTTTCCCATATTTTATGATACTAACGAAGATAGTCTCTCAGCTGGAGAGCTCTTTAGGTATACCTTTACAGATTCCATACTCGTTTGGATTTGTTCTGTTCCCTGCTAGTGTTATGAAGGACTTCTGTGAGTTCTTTTTAGTTGGTAAACCTCAAGAATACTGTAATTATTTAGTCAGTGATACTACATATAATGAGTCAATAATTGGGGCTCCAATATTTTCCTCAATTATATGCCCTAGTGGCTGTAAGAGGTTAGGTTTAGCAGGCCTAGTGTATAAAGGCCAAATGGTGGGTGACTTTTTAGGTTTAGCCTATGTGAAGCCTCCTACAGATTACACCGATGCCGGTATTCAAGCTTATGCTCAAGAATTGGGTGTTTCTAATGCTCTTCAGATTAGTAAATCGCTAGTGGGTGGTGCTAGTAGGGCTGAGGCGGAGCTCATTTCAGTTTTTGGTCTTTCAGCTACTGTTGCTAGTGCTATAATAAATGTTTTAGTGACATGGTATGAGGACTGGCAGAGGGTGTTTGAGGAGGCTAAGCCTTATGCTGAAGAAGCTAGGAATGTTGTAAACGAGGTCAGGGATTTCTTGAATAAGATTAGGGAGTATAGGTTGTTAAGTTATGTTGATGAATGCTTAGCTGAGACTATTATTAGCAATGAGCCATTAGAATATTGGTATGATGCTACGAAGGGGTGTGTGACAAGTAAATTAGGTTAGCCTCCTTATATGTCTGGGAACTCGTAGCCTTTTATCATACTACTCTTCTTGAAGGCATTCAAGTAGTTTGCTCCAGCTGTTCTCACCTTGGGCTATACACTTTAAAGCGTTCTTATACCTAACTACCTCTGCCTTTATGCCTTATCGTGTAACTTTATCCCTCCAATTTTCCAGCTTAATTTAACATCACGTAGACGTGGAAACCACTCCTAAGGCATCAAGAATACAACCAGACTCGTAATACCTAACAACCCATCTCATCATTATCCCTCATCAACGAGCAAATAATCCCTATCCTTAATATCAAGCTTAAGCTCATAATTAACGCTAGGTAACTTGTGAAAAGCAAGTGAGGTAGTAAAGTCCTTTAGCCCAGCAAGTAAAAGGCTAATACAAGGAGTGAAACCTAGGCTTAAAAGGACAATTTGGGAAATCAAACCTATTCTCGCCCTCACTCTAAAAATACTTTTCCACAGTAAAGAAAATTCAATTCATATCAACCAAATTGTTATCCATACACAAGCTTTCCTCACTTTGTAAAAGTAATTTTCTATCAAGTCTGAATTAAATTATTTTGACAAACTTTTTATGCATTTACATCAGATTAAAATCAGATTAAAACACATGAACAAGACTTTATTGATAATTGGAGTTGTACTAATAGTGCTTGCAATTGTAATATTTTTTATAAGTAGTTATCTTACAGCCTCTTCTATATCCCAT
>NZ_QIMI01000152.1:0-3358 GCF_007050195.1 Sulfolobus sp. B1
GCCATGAATGCACTACATTTACCCGCCAAACTACCTTGGATAAAAGAAGCTGAGGTAGAGAGAGGTAGATTATTAACTGATAACAACCCTATTCATGGTAGATTATCTATAGAGAGATGGAATGAGGATTATACGCCAGAAGCATATTCTAAGAGGGCTTTAAAGATGAAAAATGAGGGATTTACAGCGATGAAGTTCGACTTAGACGTTCCTACCCCTTATGTGGATATAAGGAGGATTATGTCTGGAGACTTATCTCTTAAGGATATAGATTACATGGCTAGTATAGTTAGAGCTGTGAGAGAAGCAGTAGGAGATGAGGTAGAAATAATGGTTGACCTTCATTGGAGATATAATTTAAATACTGCAATAAGGATTTGCAAGGCATTAGATCCTTATAGACTGAGGTGGATTGAGGACCCGATACCAGCAATAATGTCCGTTAGTAATTTTGATGAGTTAAAACTTCTTACTTCCCAATGCTCTACTCCGATAGAGACTGGAGAAAATCTGTACACTGTAGTTCAGTTTAAGGATTTGCTAAATACTGGTGTAAGAGTCTGGGCGCCAGACATAGTTAAAGCTGGAGGAATTACTGAGGGGAGAAGAATAGCAGAGCTTGCATCAATGTATGATATAGAGTTCTCTCCCCATAATATTTCCTCGCCTATTGGTACTTTAGCTCACGCTCATTTAGCCAGCATAGCTAATACTTTTGGATTTGTAGAATTTCACGGACATGACGTACCATTTTGGAATGAAATCGTAAAGCCTAAGAGAAGAATCATCGAAAATGGAATTATAAAGCTTACTGATGACCCTGGATTAGGAGTGGACTTAGATGATCAAATTATGAAAAAGTACTGGGAAGACTATGATTTATAGATAGCATTTAAAAATACAATGAACATATAAACTGATCAGCTCCCGCCCTAAAAGGCGAGGTTTATCACTCTATTATCATTTGTGTATCCTATTCTTTCTTATGAAAGTTTTAAATCATTATCTTGATATTTAACCTTCTTCCAGCAATAAAAGCGAGATTCTTGAGTAAGTTGAGCAAAGAAGTAAGATTCTTTCATTTCTCGCTATAGATATATCACAATGTATATACTTTCCTCAGCTAATACTTAATAAAATCCTTTTTTACCTTCTTTTACCATCTCTTCTAGAATTTTATTGGGTTTGTAAGCCTTATATCCTTTGGAATAAATGTCAACTAAATGTTGGTAAATTTTATTAACTCCTAATTCATCAGCAATCTCTAATATCCCTCTAGGGAAATTAAATCCATAAACCATTACTGTATCAATATCTTTAGCATTAACTATATTATTTTCAATAAGCCAACTAGCCTCATTAACCGCCAATGAAATTAGCCTAGCAGGGTCTACTTTACTATGTTGAGGTAGTTCAACTTTCTTATATTTTCCAGGCTCTGGATAAACGTAGAAACCTTTACCACTTTTTACACCTAACTCCTTATTGTCCACTCTTCTTTGATACAGAGAACACTTCACATCTTCGGCTGTCCCGCTCTCTACTATAACCTTCCATAAATCTACTACCACATCTAAACCTACGTAGTCAGCTAACTCAAATATGCCCATTGGTAATTTTAAACCATTCCTCGCTGAACTGTCTACCTCTTGAATTGTTGCCTCTCCGCTCTCCACTTCCCTACACGCCTCTTGTAATAGCCTTAAAAAGAGGTAGACAGTTCAGCGAGGAATGGTTTAAAATTACCAATGGGCATATTTGAGTTAGCTGACTACGTAGGTTTAGATGTGGTAGTAGATTTATGGAAGGTTATAGTAGAGAGCGGGACAGCCGAAGATGTGAAGTGTTCTCTGTATCAAAGAAGAGTGGACAATAAGGAGTTAGGTGTAAAAAGTGGTAAAGGTTTCTACGTTTATCCAGAGCCTGGAAAATATAAGAAAGTTGAACTACCTCAACATAGTAAAGTAGACCCTGCTAGGCTAATTTCATTGGCGGTTAATGAGGCTAGTTGGCTTATTGAAAATAATATAGTTAATGCTAAAGATATTGATACAGTAATGGTTTATGGATTTAATTTCCCTAGAGGGATATTAGAGATTGCTGATGAATTAGGAGTTAATAAAATTTACCAACATTTAGTTGACATTTATTCCAAAGGATATAAGGCTTACAAACCCAATAAAATTCTAGAAGAGATGGTAAAAGAAGGTAAAAAAGGATTTTATTAAGTATTAGCTGAGGAAAGTATATACATTGTGATATATCTATAGCGAGAAATGAAAGAATCTTACTTCTTTGCTCAACTTACTCAAGAATCTCGCTTTTATTGCTGGAAGAAGGTTAAATATCAAGATAATGATTTAAAACTTTCATAAGAAAGAATAGGATACACAAATGATAATAGAGTGATAAACCTCGCCTTTTAGGGCGGGAGCTGATCAGTTTATATGTTCATTGTATTTTTAAATGCTATCTATAAATCATAGTCTTCCCAGTACTTTTTCATAATTTGATCATCTAAGTCCACTCCTAATCCAGGGTCATCAGTAAGCTTTATAATTCCATTTTCGATGATTCTTCTCTTAGGCTTTACGATTTCATTCCAAAATGGTACGTCATGTCCGTGAAATTCTACAAATCCAAAAGTATTAGCTATGCTGGCTAAATGAGCGTGAGCTAAAGTACCAATAGGCGAGGAAATATTATGGGGAGAGAACTCTATATCATACATTGATGCAAGCTCTGCTATTCTTCTCCCCTCAGTAATTCCTCCAGCTTTAACTATGTCTGGCGCCCAGACTCTTACACCAGTATTTAGCAAATCCTTAAACTGAACTACAGTGTACAGATTTTCTCCAGTCTCTATCGGAGTAGAGCATTGGGAAGTAAGAAGTTTTAACTCATCAAAATTACTAACGGACATTATTGCTGGTATCGGGTCCTCAATCCACCTCAGTCTATAAGGATCTAATGCCTTGCAAATCCTTATTGCAGTATTTAAATTATATCTCCAATGAAGGTCAACCATTATTTCTACCTCATCTCCTACTGCTTCTCTCACAGCTCTAACTATACTAGCCATGTAATCTATATCCTTAAGAGATAAGTCTCCAGACATAATCCTCCTTATATCCACATAAGGGGTAGGAACGTCTAAGTCGAACTTCATCGCTGTAAATCCCTCATTTTTCATCTTTAAAGCCCTCTTAGAATATGCTTCTGGCGTATAATCCTCATTCCATCTCTCTATAGATAATCTACCATGAATAGGGTTGTTATCAGTTAATAATCTACCTCTCTCTACCTCAGCTTCTTTTATCCAAGGTAGTTTGGCGGGTAAATGTAGTGCATTCATGGC
>NZ_QIMI01000153.1:0-3356 GCF_007050195.1 Sulfolobus sp. B1
CAACAGAAGTTGTATATGATGGGAGAACTGGGCAGAAATTGTTATCTAGGATATATTTTGGTGTAGTTTACTACCAAAAACTGCATCATATGGTAGCTGATAAAATACATGCTAGAGCTAGAGGTCCAGTGCAAATACTAACTAGACAACCAACTGAGGGAAGAGCTAGAGAAGGCGGCCTTAGGTTTGGTGAGATGGAGAGGGATTGCTTAATAGGTTTTGGGACAGCTATGTTAATTAGGGACAGGTTACTTGATAACTCAGATAAGACGACAATTTACGTATGTGAGCAATGCGGATATATTGGATGGTATGATAGGAATAAGAATAAGTATGTGTGTCCTATACATGGAGACAGATCTAACTTATATGCCGTAACAGTCTCCTATGCATTTAAACTTTTAATTCAAGAATTAATGAGTATGATAATCTCACCAAGATTAGTTTTGGAGGATAAGGTCATCATAAATAAGGGTGATCATAATGAGTGAAAAAGCTATAAAAGGAGTAAAATTTGGAATATTGTCACCAGACGAAATAAGGAAGATGTCAGTAACGGCTATTATAACACCAGACGTGTATGATGAAGACGGAACTCCAATAGAAGGTAGCGTAATGGATCCTAGATTAGGTGTAATAGAACCAGCTCAAAAGTGCCCCACTTGTGGGAATACATTAGGTAATTGTCCAGGACATTTTGGACATATAGAGTTAGTTAGACCTGTAATACACGTTGGTTTTGTAAAACACGTCTATGATTTCTTAAGAGCTACTTGTAAGAGATGTGGACGGCTCAAAATATCGCAAGAGGAAATTGATAAATATTCAAGAATATATAATGCTATACGTAGAAGATGGCCTTCGGCAGCTAGAAGATTAACAGAGTATATAAAGAAAACAGCCATTAAGTCCCAAGAATGTCCACACTGTGGTGAGAAGCAATATAAAATAAAATTGGAAAAGCCATATAATTTCTATGAAGAGAGAAAAGAAGGTGTAATGAAGCTATCCCCGTCAGATATTAGAGAGAGATTAGAGAAAATTCCTGATACTGACGTAGAAATTATGGGATATGATCCTAAGACTAGTAGACCAGAATGGATGATTTTAACTGTATTACCAGTACCTCCTATCACAATAAGACCTTCTATAATGATTGAGAGTGGTATAAGAGCTGAGGATGACTTAACTCATAAATTGGTGGATATTGTAAGGATAAATGAGAGGTTAAAGGAAAGTATTGATGCTGGTGCACCTCAATTAATAATAGAAGATTTATGGGATTTACTACAGTATCATGTATCAACGTATTTTGATAACGAAATACCCGGCTTACCTCCATCTAAACATAGATCCGGTAGACCTTTAAGGACATTAGCACAGAGATTAAAAGGTAAGGAAGGTAGATTTAGAGGAAACCTATCTGGTAAAAGAGTCGATTTCTCTTCAAGAACTGTTATTTCGCCAGATCCTAATATTAGTATTGATGAAGTAGGAGTGCCAGAGTTAGTAGCTAGAACGTTAACAGTTCCAGAAAGAGTTACACCTTGGAATATAGAAAAACTAAGACAAATTATTATAAATGGACCTGATAAGTGGCCTGGAGCAAACTATGTGATAAGGCCAGATGGAAGACGAATAGATCTTAGATATGTTAAAGATAGGAAAGAGTTATCTTCTACCATATCTGTTGGCTATATAGTAGAGAGACATTTGATTGATGGAGACGTTGTGCTTTTTAATAGGCAGCCGTCTCTACATAGAATATCTATGATGGCTCATAGAGTTAAAGTACTAAAAGGTCTTACTTTCAGGCTTAATTTGCTAGTATGTCCACCCTATAACGCTGATTTTGATGGAGATGAAATGAACTTACATGTTCCCCAGTCAGAGGAGGCAATAGCTGAAGCTAGGGAAATAATGTTAGTTCATAAGAACATTATTACCCCTAGATACGGTGGTCCAATAATTGGTGCAGCTCAAGATTACATAAGTGGAGCTTACTTATTAACAGTTAAGACAACACTATTAACTAAGGAAGAAGCTCAAGAAATTTTAGGCGTAGCTGATGTTAAAGTAGATTTAGGAGAACCAGCTATTCTAGCACCAAAAGAATATTACACTGGGAAACAAGTCGTCAGTATTTTCTTGCCTAAAGACTTCAATTTTCATGGACAGGCTAATGTAAGTAGTGGTCCAAGGCTCTGTAAGAATGAGGATTGCCCACACGACTCATTTGTTGTAATTAAGAAAGGTATCCTATTAGAAGGAGTATTTGATAAGAAAGCTATTGGAAATCAACAGCCAGAAAGTATACTTCATTGGCTTATTAAGGAATATTCTCCAGAGTATGGAAAATGGTTAATGGACAACTTATTTAGAGTATTCATAAGATTTATTGAATTGCACGGCTTTACTATGACTCTTGAAGATGTATCCTTAGAAGATAGTATAAAGAAGGAGATATATAGTGAGATAGATAAAGCCAAGGTTGAGGTTAATAACTACATAGAAAAGTATAAGAAAGGAGAGTTAGAACCTATTCCGGGTAGAACTTTGGAAGAGAGCCTTGAGAATTACATTTTGGATACTTTAGATAAATTAAGGAGTACTGCAGGTGATATTGCAAGCAAATATTTAGATCCATTTAATTTTGCTTACGTTATGGCTAGAACTGGAGCTAGGGGTAGCGTGTTAAACATTACCCAGATGGCTGCCATGTTAGGGCAACAATCTGTAAGGGGAGAGAGGATTAGAAGAGGTTATACGACTAGGACACTTCCACACTTTAAACCCTACGATATTTCTCCAGAAGCAAAGGGGTTCATTTACTCCTCATTTAGAAGCGGGCTGAATCCAATAGAGTTATTCTTCCATGCAGCAGGAGGTAGGGAAGGGCTAGTTGATACTGCAGTGAGAACTTCACAGAGTGGATACATGCAGAGAAGGTTAATTAATGCCTTATCTGATCTAAGAGTGGAATATGATGGTACTGTGAGAAGTCTTTATGGCGAAGTAATTCAAACCGCTTATGGTGATGATGGAGTATTCCCAATGTATTCAGCTCATGGTAAGTCTATTGATGCAAATAGAATTTTAGAAAGAGTAGTGGGGTGGAAGACATGATAGACGAGAGAGATAAACAATATCTGGAAGAGAAAGCAGAGAAAGCTTCCTCAATTCTTCCACAAAAAGTAGTAAATGACTTGAAAAATTTAATTGTAAGTAAAGATGTTTTGATAAGCAGGGACGAAATAGACAAGATATTTGAGTTAGCCATAAATGAATATAGTAATGGTTTAGTGGAACCTGGTGAACCAATAGGTATTGTAGCTGCTCAGTCGATAGGAGAACCT
>NZ_QIMI01000154.1:0-3344 GCF_007050195.1 Sulfolobus sp. B1
TGCCCGGTTCAGCTATAAGAGAAGTATATGAAGTTGCCTATAAAGAACTGGAAGAGGTTATAATAGAGGCAGAGAGAATTACTCAAGAATCGATTTCAAAGATAGTAGGTAAAGGAGAAGATCTAGTAGTATTTAATTCTCTTAATTGGGAAAGAGAAGAGTACATCGATAAGGTAAAGGTAAGGGTTCCACCATTAGGTTATACTAAATTGAATCCAGTCGACGTTAAAGACACCGTAAAGCTTGATATTGACGAGAAGGAGTATATTATAGAGAATAGGTACTTTAGGATTAGAGTTAGTAAGAGCGGTGAGATATTATCTCTTAATGATAAAGAGGTCATGAGGGAGGTAATTAAAGAGCCTAGTAATTCAATAGTGTTTTATGAGAATATACCCGGATGGGCGGACGCTTGGGATATTGAAAAGGGGTACAAGGAGACTAGCTTTAAAGTGAAAGCCTCTTCCTCTGAAGTGATAGAAAAAGGACCTACAGTTGTAACCATTAAATTTACATATAGCTTTAGAAGGTCAACCATTACACAATTATTGAAAGTTTATGCTGATTATAGGCGTATAGACTTCGTCACTACGCTTAAGATGAAGGATAGAGAGTTACTAGTTAAGACTTGGTTCTACTTTGACCTCAACGTTGATAGAGCAGTTTCAGATATACCTTTTGGAGTTGTCGAGAGATTCACATGGAGTAATACTAGTTGGGATAAGGCTAGATTTGAGGTGCCCATCCAAAAGTTCGTCGATATGTCGGAAGACAATTATGGAGTAGCAATACTTAATGATGGTAAGTACGGCGTGTCATTAGAGGGTAATAGTATTGGTTTATCTTTGAGTAAAACGCCAATATTTCCTGATCCTAATACTGACTTAGACGAAGTAACTTTTACCTACGCATTATACCCTCACTTAGGAGATTGGAAGAGGGGTGAGGTATTAAAGAGAGCTTACGAACTTAACGTTCCCTTAAGAGTAATAAAGGGAAATGGTACTAGTACTAAAAGTTTCGTAAAAATCGATGGTCCATTAATGCTGGAATCGATCAAAGTCTCAGAGGACGACAATGGAAGTATCATTCTTCGACTCTATGAATACGCAAACTCTAGGGGGGAAGCTACTATCGAATTCCCTTATAACGTAGAAAAGGTTGAGAGCTTAGACTTAATAGAGCTTAACCAGATACCTAGGGATATATTGATAGAGGGAAATAAGATTAGAATAAAATATAAAAATAGAGATATTCTAACTATAAAGGTGAGGTTTTCGAAGTGAGGAAGATAAGCATTGTCACTGGAGGAGCGAAAGGAATAGGAGCATGTATAGCTTATACGCTGGGAAAGAAAGGTTATTCTGTAGTAATAGCTGATATTGATGATAAAGCTGGAGAATATAGATTGAAGCAGTTTAGGGATGAAGGTATTGACTCCCTTTTCGTAAAAACTGACGTATCATCGGAGAACGACGTTAAGAAGCTTATGGATCAAGTGTATAAAGAGTATGGAAGAATTGACGTGTTAATTAATAATGCAGGAATTGGTTTCAGCGGTAGAAGTATTGAAGAGCAGACTTTGGAAGAGTGGAAGAAAATAATAGATACTAATTTGACTGGAACTTGGCTATGTTCTAAGTATGCAATCAAATATATGAAAAATACCGGCGGTGTAATAATTAACATAGCTTCAACTAGAGCATTTCAGTCAGAACCTAACACTGAACCATATTCAGCCTCAAAAGGTGGTATTATAGCTTTAACTCACTCGCTAGCAGTAAGCTTAAGTAAATATAGCATAAGAGTAATAGCCATTAGTCCAGGCTGGATAGATACTAGCAATTGGCAATTTCCGCCAAAGGAATCTAATTTGTCTAATTTAGATAATAAACAACACTTAACTGGTAGGGTAGGCAGACCAGAAGATATAGCGTCGTTAGTATCATTCTTGGTCTCAGATGACGCTTCATGGATCAGTGGCGTAAACTTTACAGTAGACGGAGGTATGACGGTGAAGATGATTTACTTAGACGAGAATATAATACAAGACTCTTTATCTTTACTTTTTAAGGATGAAGAGCTTTCAATACTAATGAGAAAACTTATAGAAAGAGCAAAACAAAATAGGGAGGAAGTAAAGAATATACTTAGGGCAATTCTATGATTTTGTCTGTCGATGGAGGGGCTAGCAAAACAATAGCCGTGATCTATGATAATAACCAGATACGAGGAGTGGGCATTTCCGGACCCTCAAGTTTTTACGTCGTGGGCAAAAGGACTGCAATAGCTAATATATTGAGCGCAATCAGACAAGCTAAAGGAAAAATACATGAGATACCGAGGGCAGTTTTTTGCTTATCTGGAGCTGGAGATTCCAACGATTCCGATGAGATAGTTAATGAGATAGTCAAGGCAGTATCGATCAAAGCTTTCATAAAAAGCTACAAGGTGTATAATGATGGAGTAGCTGCTTATAGAGTAGCTAATGCTTTTGAAGATGGAATAACTGTAGTTACTGGATCAAGTAACATAAACTATTATCAGAAGAATGGGATATTAAAGAGACTTGGGGGATGGGGTTGGTTTGCTGGAGATGAAGGATCCGCTTCATGGATTGGTAGAAGAGCGTTAACATACGCTATTAGACAGCATGACGGATTACTTGAGGGATACGATCTAGTTGAGGCTGTAGAAGAATACTTTGGTAAGCCTTTAAAGAAGGTGATTCAACAATTAGAGCTTAAACCAGATAAGGCATTAGTATCTGGCTTAGCCACAAAAGTGGTAGAATTAGCTAAGTCCGGGTCAAGTTATGCTAATCTAATATTAGATGAAGCTGTAGAATATATATCTACTACTATTAGAAAATTACTGAAGGAATTCGATTCGACTCATCCTAGAATTTCATTGGTAGGTGGCTTAATGCAAGCTGGTGACTTCCTATTAAATAAGGTCAGGCACAGTCTACCATCAAGTCTAGACTTTCACGTATTCTACGGATATCAAGCAGTAATTGGTGGGATAGTTATATTGGATAGGATAGAAATATTCGAAAAAATTCAAGATTTATTATTTCAGTTAGATGATTTCATAGAAGCTAACTTACCTCAAAAACAAGTAGAAAGTATTCTATTTTTTAGAGAGCCTCCACGTGAGTGGGGATGAAAATTATTAAATTTATCGAATTATATTGATCTTTTATTTATCTAACATAAACATAAAGGTTTATATTCTACTTTATGTAGTATAAACTCTAATGAAAGCAATCATAGTAAAACCTCCAAATGCTGGAGTAGAAATAAAAGATGTGAAAGAAGGGGAAGTCGATAATTATGGCAAGG
>NZ_QIMI01000156.1:0-3257 GCF_007050195.1 Sulfolobus sp. B1
AACGATGAAATCTCTAATAAATTTCATGGTTAGAAGGAGAATAGCGAAGAACATTAATAATTTAAATGAGGAGATAAGACTTGAAAGAATAAGGCGAAAAATATGAAACATTTAAATTTATATTTTACCTTGTTACGAATTGTGTATTTCTAGGTTTAAAACAAAAATTGGTATATTAAGACTCAATATTTCTTAATCATTTCTTTATAATAGCTTCATTTACTTCTTCTAACCTGACCTTAACTGTTTTAGGAATAGTAAACCATAGTGAAATAGCAGCAAACGGTAATGGTAATGACAGAATTACCCAGGCATATAATGGTCCAAATGTCGAGATTAGCGGAAATAATAGTAGAGGTCCTACTACACCTCCCAGATGTCCTAATCCATCTGTTATCGCAAAACCAGTAGACCTAGCAACTGTCGGAAAAGATTCGCTTGACATCAGATAACCTGCTAAATACGGCGGATTAAGGATAAATTCAAGTAGGAAATAAGTAATAAACCATATTATTAGCTCTTTATTAAGTATCAAATACGTTGTAAGATAGCTACTTACCACAAAGCCTATTGCTCCAATTTGAGTTAAAAGTCTTCTATCTACCCTTTCAATAAAGCCCAACATTCCAAATGATATAACTGTAGCACCTATGGCTACAAAGCCTAATAGCCTTATATATTCAGTATATTGTAATGGCGTAAGATTTACTACAACTTTAACAAATGTCGGTGCCAATCCAGTAGCGGTATATTGAATGAAGTATAAGAAAAACCAAAATATTGTTAAAGATATTAATCTTTTTAAGAACGTTGGTTGAGTCAATATTTTTATGGCATTAACTTGGGCTTGCTCGTAATTGACTACTTTAAGAGGAGGTAAAGTAGATACTTTAGCTCTCTTCATACTTATTTTTTCCATATCCCTTATAAGATTTTCAGCTCTATCAAACTTCTTTTTTCTGACTAAAACCCTGATGCTCTCTGGAGCCATTATACTAATTATAGTGGTAGAGATAAAACCTAAGGCTGCTGCAAGCCCAAAAGCTATTCTCCATCCAAATGTTGGGGTAAGTGTTACGATGAATGCTACTAGTAGAGTGCCTAGTCCTACAGCTATCCAGCCTGACACAAATATCCAATTTGCGTACTTACCTCTTTTAGAGCTAGGTGAAAACTCTGTGACGTATACCATAGCAAGGTTTAAGCATGCACCAGTCCCTACACCTTCTATCACTCTAAAGACGAATAGTGTTGGATAATTTACTGATAAAGCCATCCCTAAACTTCCTACTGTTAATAGAGCAAATGACGTTAATAAGGCTAGTCTTCTTCCAATCCTATCAGCTACTGCACCTAATCCTATAGATCCTATAATATATCCAGCTAGTCCTACAGACACTATTATTGCAGCTTCCTCCGAGTTTATAAATGGTATATAAGGTAATGCTAACCCTAAATTTGATACAGCATCATAAAGTGTTGCAAAATAGCCAATTCCGATTGCCCATAAAAGGAGATATGGTAGTCCCCACACTGGTAATCTATCTATTCTCGCTAAATATTCATCTAAACTATGCTGATTATCAGAACTCATTAAATATAACTTTATTTCTGTTTTATATAAACATAATTCTTGTTAATAAAGATATTTTCAAGAATTAAGAAGATGATGATTCAATATTTTTGAGAAGAAAGTTATTGATTTCTATTCTATATATAAAGACTATATAAAGTTTAAAAGAAAAGCTCTAGATGCAATATCCTTAATGCTGATTTCAAAATATCTTAACGGCTTCAAGAGTTTCTCATTTCCTTGGCTTTAGAGGTCTCTGGTCAGAGCTTATATCATTAACGTTATTAGCCTTGATACGATTGTAGAATCTATAAAGCCGTGCCATTTATTATCTCTTTAACTATCTCATCTAAACATTATATGCTTTGGAGTAAATCCATGAGAGAACCGGTATGGCAACGTCCCTCTTTGAGTACGTACCGTTATATACATCTAGGTGACCGTATTTATCCAACGTTATTAAATTATATGAGCGTGATGTGGAACCTATTAAAGGATTATTAGTTAACCTACCTATAGAAATACCGAACCTACTAATCACATCTAGAATAGGAATTTTTATATTCGAGTATAGGTTATCAAAGTCGTATTTTGTATAAGGACATTCCTCCCAATCTAGCATAGCTTGAGTCTCAAGGTAAATTCTTGATGGCCAATATCTATCGAAAGTTGCCATAGTGTGAATTAGAACTTTAGGATCGTTAAAACCTTCATAGACGTTCGTTAGCATTCCAGGTCCCCATGCGATATAAAGAATAAATGTAGCCCATTCCAGAATATTATTCCATTTTTCTCCAGTAATGGGATTTATCGGAGGACTTAAAGCTTCTCCAGTAAGCGGATTTATCGGATTAGCTAGAGGATTTTCGTCTATATACTTAAACAAGAATAATGCTCCTTTTCCTCCTCCAACCTCCATAACCCAACTCTTTTTTCTCCTCATTTCTTCAAGAAGTTCATTAAAATTAAGGGAATTTGAAGGCTGTCTTATAACTGGTCCCCCATCTAATAAGATTAGACCATTAAGATCATCTTGAAATTGTGTAGCATAGTTTATGCTCGCTAGCCCTCCAAAACTTTCACCCACTAAAAATATTTTCTGATTAGATGAGATATCTTTAACGAAGTCTACAACTTCTTTTATATCGTTTATCCATTGTTCCCATCCCCAGTTTATCATAAATTCTAGTTCACTTGAGTCTTTTTCAATTGGAACAAAATGAGTACGATAGTCCATAAGATATACATCGATACATCGATTTGCCCAAAAGAAGGGTTCATCAACATTTTCATTTCTACTCCATCTGTCCTCATTGGAGGAAAGTTGCTCTCCACTGCTCCATGTACCGGGTAAAACCAGTATAGCTGAGACTAGTTTGCTACAGTTCTCGTTTACTAGTCTATGTACTCCGATTTTATTGTACTCTCCTACTGGCGGTGTTTTAGCCTCTTTAGACCAGAATGTATGTTTTATATGTGGGAAGTCTTTACTCATATACTCTTTTAATATTTTCATTTTTACACTATTTCATGTTTGGTGCTAAGGTATTTATAGCTTATTGGATTTAAGGAAAATAAAATTGGACTTAAATTTCATGAAATGATTTTTAAAGTAAGAACTCGATTGAGTTCTGACTCTAGTATCAATTTTTTGAAAATTATTTAAAATTATAGAGGCTCTGAC
>NZ_QIMI01000157.1:0-3222 GCF_007050195.1 Sulfolobus sp. B1
GAGAAGAATCAAGAGAACTTTTGATCCCAAGGGGATTTTAAATAAATGTAAGCTTATCCCACCCGATAAAACTGAGATATGTAACGTAGTTAATCCAATTCATAATCATTTATTATTTGAGAGTGATTAAACTTGAGCATAATGCAATCTTTAAAACTGACTGAGATGTGCACTCACTGTGGTTTTTGCTTGGAAACTTGTCCTACCTATGTGGTTACTAGAAATGAGGTTCATTCGCCTAGAGGCAGAATAGAGGCTGTAAGAGCAGGAATAAATAGCATAGGCTTTCAGACCTGCATGTATTGTAGGTTATGCGAAACAGCTTGCCCTGCTGGTGTTAAATACGGACAAATAATAGTACCTTATAGGAAAAGCGATATAAAACAAACAATAATAGAAAAAATGTTAGAAAACCCATCTATATTTTCTAGAGTTTTAAAAACTATGAATAGAATTGATCACCCAGATATAAGGAGATTTATGGAGTTTGTAGGTAATGTTGAGGTTAATTCGCCTCTTGAAGGCCAGAAAGGAGAAGGAAAAGAAGAGATAATATTATTTCCAGGCTGTATAGAGTCTATTTTCTTTAGAAGGACTGTTGAGAAAGCTTTCAATTACTTAAGTAAATACTACAAGGTGAAAATCATCAATGGATGTTGTGGATTAGCCCACATAAGTAATGGGAACTATAAGGGAGCAGAGAACTTGGCTAAGAAGCTCCATGAGAAGATTAAGGATAAGAAAATTGTACTTCTTCAATCTAATTGCTCAGCGTTCATGAAAGAATATAGTGAATTATTTGGCATTAATCTACACGTTTATGACTTCTCAGAATTCATTGTTAAAGAGAATTTGGAAGTTCCAAGGAGAGAGGGAGTTTTTACTATTCATTACCCATGTCATGCGTATAGGCAGAAGCTAACCAGATATATTAAGGAGGTTTCTGAGAAAATGGGGCTAGAAATAAGGGAGATGGAAGATCCCTTCTTTGAGTGTGGAGCTGGTGGTGATTACTGGTTGACCCATCCTAAACTCTCTGATATGGTGAGAAGTGTAAAGAGAGAAAAGATAGAGAAAAGTGGTGTGAGGAGAGTTATAGCTACAAATAGTATTTGTGCCCTATCTATTAGGTCAATGGGATTTGACGTATTTCATATAGCAGACTTCTTGTAGTCATTTTTCCGTTCCTACTGACTTCCTCTAAATGGCTAGTGTTCCCTTAGTGAATTTCACAAGTTCCTCTCATCGATTTATGTTTACGTATCTCATACGAGGGGGTAGTCGTGATGGTCAGAGACCCTCTCCCATTTGGCTTATACAAATAAAGGGGTAGAAAACTTATACACTTTACCATCCCCGCCATTAAGAGCTAGGCATTCCTTCCGTTCCTAGTAAGTTCCACTTATCAGTTGAGTATTTTATCTTATACAGTTGGTGCGATAATTCCATTTCTGCTGGGGTAATACTTCCGAAAAACACTTCTTCATTTAGTGCCTTGGCAAATCCTTCTATTAACGCGTTAGTTACTTGACTTATACTAGCATCTACGTATTCATAAAGTCCTGCTATTCTGCTTTTTAAGAACTCGGGAGTCACGCCTTGCATTTTAATTACTTTTAACCATGTGTCTGGTTCAAAATTTAGAAGGAGTGTTCCATGTTGGAGTAGTGCCTTATCATCCCTTACTTGAGCTGAGCCAGAAATCTTTCTCCCATCTATTATCACATCACTTGAACCGCTCCTAAGATAACATAAGTTATGTTTTTCCCTATCCCCTAATCCTTTTATTCTAACATCTCTGCCCAAGATAGTTAAAGCATTAAGTATTCCCTTAGCTATTTCTGAGGCTGATTCATCTACACTCAACTTTCCTATCTTATGCTCTAAGGAAAGTACTACACTATATGTGATCTCATAATTTTCTGGATGTAATAAAGCACCTCCTCCAGTAGGTCTTCTAACCAGTTTATAGCCCAACTCCTTTATGGCATTCAAGTTTACTGTTCTTTCAGCACTCTGTGCTCTTCCTAAACTAACTCCAGAAGGAGACCACATATATAGTCTTAACGTATCATAATTAACGTTTTTACGAGATCTCATTATAGCTTCATCAATAGCCATGTTGTATTGTGGATCCCTAACCGCATCAATTATTACCCTTAACATCTCTTATCACCTTCAAATAAGCTTCCTTTGCTTTATAGGAAGTTCTAGCTAATGGTAACGATATTACAGCCGAAAACCCTAGTGAGTAAGCTATTTCTTCAAGTTTTTTGAATTCCTCTACCGTGTAATACTTCTTAACTTCTAATTGTTTTTTGCTAGGTCTCATGTACTGTGACAAGACTAGAATATGAACTCCGACATCCCTTAAATCCTTCATTGTTTGAATTATTTCCTCTAACGTCTCTCCGAAACCCAATAAGATTGAAGATTTTTTGATAACGTTTTTAACATATGCTAATACTCTAAGGCTTTGTTCATAAGAAGCTCTAGGATCTCTAACAATTGGTGTTAGTCTTTTCACGGTCTCAACATTATGAGCGAAAACGTCTACACCCGCACTTATTACATGGTTTACAGCTTCAACATTTCCCCTAAAGTCGGGTGTAAGTACTTCAATTATTACGTTAGGGTTTACCTCTCTGACTTTTCTGATAACGTTGGCGAAGTGATGAGCTCCGCCATCTGGCAAATCATCTCTATCCACGCTTGTGATTACTACATAGTCTAATCCCATTTCCTTTACCGCGTTAGCTATTTTGTTTGGTTCGTTCTCATCTAATTTCTCTGGCTTACCTTTAATTACGTAACAAAATCTACATCCTCTAGTACAAATATTACCCATTATCATGAAAGTTGCGGTGCCAGATCCCCAACACTCTAAGATATTAGGGCATAAGGCCTCTTCACAGACTGTATTTATTCCATTTCTAACTACGATACTCGATATTCTCTTGAAGTTTTCATTTTCATTTACCATTATTTTAGTTTTCATTATCATATTGCCTCTACTACCGCTATCGTAGAACCAGGCTTTACTTTGTCTCCTTCCTTAACTTCAACTCTAACAATTTTTCCACTAACCTTAGAGACAATTTTTAAAACAACTTTCTCTATTTCTATTTCAGCTACGATATCGTTTTCATTTACATGATCACCATCTTTTATGTAAACCGATACTACCTCACCTTCCCAGTCTCTCCTTCTAGGCCATATATC
>NZ_QIMI01000158.1:0-3215 GCF_007050195.1 Sulfolobus sp. B1
TTTAAAGAATGCTAGGATACTCGACTAATAAAATTTTTTAAATTATAGACTTTCCAGGACATAACTATTTCGTCATTTTTTCATTAGCTAGAATATTATATACATATAATGCACGTCTATAAACCAATTATGAAGTTAAGAAATAAAGTATGATATACTTAAATAATATATGGGTTATAGGACTTTCTCAGCTGGGCAATACAAGATTCGTTAAAGAGGCAATAGGTATTATGTCTATAAAATAGAGAAAGACCAAGACGATAAGATAAAGAAACATTACATTGGTCCTTTAGATAAGATAGTAGAATTTTATATTAGCAGTGGGGGTGTGTTCCCCACAGTGGACCGGCCGGGATTTGAACCCGGGACCTCTCGGTTGCAAGCCGAGCACTCTTCCAGGCTGAGCTATCGGCCCACTATTACTCATTTTAGCAGAATTTTAAAAGAGTTATGGTTGTAAAGAGGTTTAAGATAAACGTATCTCATCCATTGAATTATGCCTTCATAACGCTACTATATTTCGTCATGATATTATTGAGGTAGAAACATTAGACCATATCAACAAATAAATCAAAGTTTAACAAACGGTGTTACTATGTACCTTTTTCCTAATCTCATATCGCCTTAATAGCACTTGGACCCCACCATTTCTTGTGGAGAAGAAGCTGACAAAAACTTAAAACATACAAATGATAAAAAATCTTAAATTATACAAACTACTCATTTTTTCGTTCGGTAAGACGAACTTAGTTTTTCCAACTGTATCCAGTTGAAATTATGGGGTGGATATTTTCATAGAGGACTCCAGTGGAAACAGAGGGGTTTTTTACTCCCCAGTAAAATGAGAGTTTCCTTAAAAGGTATTAGATAAGAATGATATAAGTTGATGAGTGATATAATCGATGAGGTCATTTCGACACTTAAAGTGTCTAACATCTTTAAGAATAGAGAGTACCTTACGCCAGATTACATTCCAGAGGAACTTCCACATAGGGAGGATCAAGTAAGAAAGATTGCTTCAATTTTAGCACCAGTGTATAGGGGTGAAAAACCAAATAATATTTTCATATATGGTTTGACT
Organism: Sulfolobus sp. B1; assembly: GCF_007050195.1. NCBI lineage: Archaea > Thermoproteati > Thermoproteota > Thermoprotei > Sulfolobales > Sulfolobaceae > Sulfolobus > Sulfolobus sp. B1. Next base: position 1,082 of record NZ_QIMI01000158.1, read on the forward strand.
GGTACAGGTAAGACAGCTGTAACTAAATTTGTGTTGTCGAATTTTCATAAAAAAATTCCGGATAGATTTAAATATATATACATAAATGCCAGGCAGAGTGATACTCCATATAGAATCTTAGCTGATCTCTTAGAAGCTATGGGAGTTAGAGTCCCTTTTACCGGTCTCTCTATAGCCGAGTTATATAGAAGGTTAAATAGGATCTTAAGTGAGGAGAACATTCCTATTATTATTGTTCTTGATGAGATAGATGCTTTTGTGAAGAAGTATAATGATGATATATTATACAGATTAAGTCGTATAAATAGTGAAATTAAAAAGGGAAAGGTTTCCTTAATTGGTATTACCAACGACGTGAAGTTTATGGAATCGTTAGATCCAAGAGTTAAGAGTAGTCTAGGTGAAGAGGAATTAGTTTTTCCTCCATATAACGCAGAGGAATTAGAAGATATATTGCGAAGAAGGGCTAAACTAGCTTTTAAAGAAGGTTCAATTTCGGATAATGTAATAAAGTTATGTGCAGCATTGGCTGCAAGGGATCACGGAGATGCACGTAGAGCATTGGATCTTTTAAGAGTTGCTGGTGAAATAGCTGAAAGGAACAGAGATCATGAAGTCAAGGAGGATTATGTATACTTAGCTCAATCTGAAATAGAGAGAGACAGAGTTCATGATATAATTTTGACATTGCCATTTCACTCTAAATTAGTTTTGGCTTCAGTTGCACTTAAGGAATCTGAGCCTTTGTTAACTACTGGTTCAGTTTATGAGACTTATTTAGAATTGTCCAAAGAATTGGGTGTAGAAGCGATAACGCAAAGGAGAGTAAGCGATATCTTAAATGAGTTAGATATGGTAGGTATTCTTAACGTTAAGGTAGTTAATAGAGGTAGGTATGGGAAAACTAAGGAAATAAAATTAGCTGTAGATAAAAGTATAGTAATTAAGACATTAAGTGAGAGTGATAACAGATTTGCAGATCTCTGGCGTAGATGATGGCTATTTTCCTCTGAGGTATAAAGGGAAGAGAGGAAAAGCTCCTTTAGTAGTTGTTACTTATGATGGTAGTAACTTAATAGATCTCGATCTAGGTTTTATAACAGTTGATGGGGATGATGGGACTTCTGTTTTATCTAGACTTAGAAAAGGGCAAGTTATTATTTTAGACGGTATTATATTTGGTGGTTTTAATTACATAAGACCCAATCATTTTAATAATATTATTGTTTTTTATTCATCTAAACCTAATGTTAAGGAAATAGAAACAGCATTAATTAAGCATTTTGGTAATGATAAAGAAAGAATAGATACCATATTAGGTGTTTTAAATAACCTTAAAGAAATACCTACAAAAAGAGGCAGTGTTTTCATTTATACTTCACTTAATCTCAATGAAGCCAGATCAATAATAGAGAAATATCAAATATACTCAAAAAAACCTGAAGTATTGAAGAGTTCTAACATTATAGCTAGTAGTGTTGGAAAATTTTTAGAGAAAAATAATATCTTTCCCCCATAAAAACTATTTATCTGTACCTACAATTTCTCTTAATCTTTCGTCCCCTTTAATCTTCAGTATATAAGTATAAACTGACTTAGGTACTAATTCAGACCAACTATTCACGTTTTGTATTATAAGCCTTCTTATGTACGTTGAGTTATATTTTTCCCTATTAAATGAGGGAGGAATTTCAATTCGATAGCCTGCCTCTTTAAAGATTCTAACTACTAATGGATTTCTAGCGAATACTATCTCAAACTTAGGAGTATAAACACTAACATGATGGGCCCATACACTATTCATAAGAATATCAGGTACTGGTATTATAAATATTCTAGACAAGTCTACACCATATTCTCTTAAAGAATCTCGTATCATTTCTATCCTTTCTCCAGCAGTAAATGGATTAGCTAATGTGTGACTTTCTTGTGAGCTACCCACTAATATTATTAGTTCATCTACTTTTTCTAATCCCCATTTAACTACACTTAAGTGTCCTAAATGGAATGGCTGGAATCTACCTGGGTATAGGCCTCTAAGCAGATTTCATCACCTTCTTTCACTTGCATTTTATCTATGGCACTTCCTTTATTAATGCCTATCTCAGTGAAGAAGTACCCATTAGAATAAATT
>NZ_QIMI01000015.1:0-20959 GCF_007050195.1 Sulfolobus sp. B1
AATTTAGATTTTATAAAAACTTTTCTTCTGCATATACTTAGCTGGATTTTTGGTTTAAATGAAAAATTCTCCTCTTAAAACATTTATTTAGAAAAATACATTAAAATATTAATTACTCTAGCGTAAGCCCAACTCTATCTTTAGGTGAGAACAGAACTATTATCCCACCCAATATTGCAGCTATTGCGTCAAAGGCTGTAGTACCTATAACCGGGTTTTTAAAAACTATTGATAAAGCAGTCACTATATAAGGAGCAAATGAAGATAGGGCAACTCCAAGATTTATAGAAAAAGCTATATAACTATATCTAACCTTAGTAGATATGTTTTCAGAAAGCCATGAAGGAAATATAGAATATTGAAAGGCGAATATGAAGCCTAGTAGAAGACCGGAAAATATTGAGAGTATGTATGATCCAGTATATAATAGCAAAATAATGGGATAGATAAGCACTCCTGCTACGAAGCCAGTTAATGCTATTAAAAGCTTTCTATACTTCAAGATATCACTAATTAATCCAGTGAGAGGCGAAATGAATAGCCATATTAAGTTTGTAGCTAGTACTACGTTATCTATTTGATAAGGTGACAATTTAGTATATAAGCTTAGAAATGTTGGCATGTAAGCTATAATTCCATAGTAAATAGACCCACTCGAAAACAATACTATAGTAGCTATTATAACCAATTTCCAATATCTTTTAAAAATAGTTATAATTGGAATCTTCTCCGGACTCGGTTTAGCTTTTATTAGCCATTCTAAACTCTCTCCTATTTTCCATCTCACCGCTAAGGCGATTACTAAAGGGACTATGCCAAACCAAAACATTATACGCCATCCTATTACCGAGAATTCATTACCTGGAGCAATTGCTAGAGCTAATTCGTTTGCGATAACGGCAAATATTAACCCTAGAGCTGCTCCACCTTGTTGTAATCCGCCTAATGCTCCTCTATAGTTTGATGGAGCTACCTCTGTTACTAACGTCATTCCTCCTCCCCATTCTCCTGCTAAAAAGAACCCTTGTAATATTCTTAAAATGATTAAGAGTACAGTAGCTAGTACCCCAATCTGGTAATAAGTAGGTAAAAATCCTATTAAAATAGTTGCAATACCCATTCCTAGTAGTGATATAAACCACATTCTTTTTCTACCGAGCTTATCTCCATAATGTCCAAAAAATATCCCTCCTAAAGGTCTTGCAAAATATCCTATAACTATTGTTAATAAGAACTCAAGTAAGCTAGCGATTCTACTGGTTGATGGAAAGAAAAGTGGGGCAATAGTTGTAGCAACATATAAATAAACTACTAAATCAAATAATTCAAAACCCCAACCTAAATTAGCTGAAATTGCTACCTTTATCGCTTCTGATAATTTTTTATCATTATTTGCCATGATTTTATATCTTAGTAAGATATATATAAATATTTACTAAAACTTGATCTATGAATATTTTATATATAGTATACAAATAACTGACTCATCCTCACTCTAAAGGGCGCGGCTTTCATCACTTTGTAAGAACTCTAAACGCTCGCAATAGGAAAACGTTTCCTATATTAACATACTTGCGTTATTTATATAATCTAGAATGCTAAATGATAATTTATCATGAGAGTAATTGAGCTAGGACACGTAATTGCGGCGCCTTTTGCTGGATTAATCCTTGCAAATCTAGGATTTGAGGTGATAAAGGTAGAACCTCTTAATGGAGACCCAAGTAGACGAGATGATGTATTGAAAGATTCGATGTTCCTCTTTAACAATAGAGGGAAAAAATCAGTTGCTTTAAATTTAAAAAGTGAAAAGGGAAGGGAGATTTTTCTTAAGCTAATTAAAAGTTCAAACGTACTCATAGAGAACTACTCAGAGGATACTATGGAGAAATTAGGCTTAACAAAGGAGGTATTAATGAGAGAAAATCCATCATTAGTATACTGCTCAATTAAAGGATTTCCTAAAGGTAAATACGAGAGAAAACCTGCTTTTGGAACGATAATAGAAGCTATGAGTGGAATTATGAAAGCTAATGGTAACGCTAGATTACCAGCTTCTATTACTGATATGGGTACGTCATATTCTTGTGTAATAACTGTGTTGTGGGCTTTGCTAATGAACAAGCCCGGTTATTATAGAATTGATATACTTCAAAATGAAGTAACGTGGTTAGGCTATTATATTATAGCTTATCAAACTTTGGGAAAGCTCTTTTATGGAGGTAGGGATGAGCTACCGTTCTGGGCTCCATATGAGTTGTTTAAAACTAAGGACGAAAAGCTGATATACATTGCTATAAACAACAATGAAAAGTGGTCATCTTTATGTAAAGTGCTCGGCTTAGAGAATCTAATAAACGATTCTAGATTCGAGAGTAATGAGAAGAGAGTAAATAATAGGAAGGTATTACATGAGTTAATACAAGATAAGATTAAGGGTTATACGTTAGACGAGTTATTAGATGACTTGTCACGTTTTGATATACCTGCGTCACCATTGTTGGATATTCCAGATCTAATTAACGAAAATCTAGTGGAATGGGAAGAAGTAGATGGTTTAAAAATACCCAAACTTCCCTTACCTGGAAGTTTGAAATCAAAAGCTCCAAAGTTGGGAGAACATACTATTTCTATTCTAAAAGAGCTAGGATATAACGAAAATGATATAAAGGAAATGATTAAAGATAGAGTGATATTAGTTTAATCAATAACGTAATAGGAAGATAAGAAGATGAAAGAAAAAGTTATTTTATTCTTAGGAGGAGTAGCGTTTGGAACTGCAGCTATATTTGTGAAGTTAACTAGTCTATCTCCTCCTTACATTACCTTTTTTAGATTCATTTTAGCTGGTCTAATATTACTACCTATAAGAAAAAAGGTGAAAAACAATACTAACACGTCAATAAAACTTCTCATTATCCCATCACTATTTTTAGCTCTCCACATGCTGTTTTTCGTGTCTAGTGTATTTCTGACTACAATAGCTGCTTCTACGATACTGGTCTCTACTAGTCCTATCTTCGCAATGTTGCTTAGGAAAAGGTTTGACGTGTTTATTATCACAGCTATTATTGGTATTATTATAATGAATTACACAACGTCTTTTGGAAGTTTATTAGGGAATATGCTAGCACTGCTCTCAGCGATTTGTTTCGCTCTCTATACGTACTTCCTCTCAAAAGTAGAGTACAGTTTCCTTTCAACTGCACCTTTCATTTATATCTTAAGTTCCTCATTCATGATTCCCATAATTCCATTCTTCAGTATAGGTGAAGTAAATTTAGTTTCCATATTAGCAATTCTAGGGCTAGTCCTCATTCCTACCCTTATAGGTCATGGTTCAGTTATCTATACTGCTAACAAACTACCTATAAGCTTGGTTACCTCAGCTGAGTTAATAGAACCAGTAGTAGCTACGATTTTAGCTTACTTAATCTTCAATCAAGTACCGTCGTTTCAACAAATCATAGGCGGTGCATTGACATTAGTTTCAATATATTTTGCTTTTACGAAGGCATAAATACACTTCTAACATAATTTAAGCTACTTTTTTAATGTTTATACACAGATATTTAACTGATGCCAACTCATTATATCGAGGGTTTTAGATCAGTAAGGGGCGCTGGAGAGTACATTTCTGACATTCCTAGTCCTCAAGGCACTCTATTCATGGCAATTTATAGGAGTTATTCCCCCCACGGGAAAATAAAAAAGGTGGACGTAAGTGACGTATATAAGCATGGCGGTATTGCTTACACTAACCAAGATATACTCAAGGTAATTAAGAACCCTTTCCCTCTTGGTGTTTCAGCAAATATATCTTATTATCCAGTAGCTAAGGATAAGGTCAGATACATTGGAGAACCTATAGCAGTAGTATTAGCTGATGATCCGTACAAGGCAATAGACTTACTGGATTACGTTAATGTAGATATTGAGCCATTAAAGCCAGTTATTACGATTAGAGAAGCGTTAGAAGGGAAGGTATTAGTTCATGAAGAGTTAGGTACTAACGTAGTAGCTCATAGGAGAATGACATTTGGAAATGTGGAAGAGGCATTTAGAGAAGCTGATGTCATAATTAAAAATGAATTCAAAGTAGCTAGACATTCCGCATTACCATTGGAGACTTATGGAGTATTAGCTTATATGAACGATAACTTAAACATTATTGCAAACATTCAAGGACCTTTGTTACAAGCTTATTTTATAAGTAGAGCATTAGGCATTCCAGAAACACAAATCAGAATAACTACTCCGAGGGATATTGGAGGAAGTTTTGGTATTAAGTACTCTTTGTATCCATACGTTACGTTAGCCTCAGTTGCCTCGATACTCTCTCATCACCCTGTTAGGTGGAATGAAACCAGAACTGAGAGTTTTATAGCTTCCTCATCTAATGCAGATAGAGAAGGCTATGTAGAAATAGCTTCTAATAGAGATGGAAGAATAAGGGGGATAAGATACGTATTTTATGAAGACGTTGGGGCTTATCCTAGACCTCCAGAACCTGGAGCATTGTTTAGAGTTCAAGGTAACTTAAATGGTGCGTACGATGTGAGAAACATTGAAGCAGATTACACTGTAGTTTTAACTAATAAATCCCCGACGGGCTTAAATAGAGGTTATGGTGCTCCCCAATTTTACCTCGCATTAGAAACTAGTATAGATAAATTAGCAGAAGAGTTAAAGATAGATCCATTAGAATTAAGGAAAAGAAATCTGATAAGGAGTTTTGATAGACAAATTAATGGATATTATTTCTACGAAACTGCCTCTGGAGGGCTTTACCCAAAACAAGACTATGAAAGAGTAGTTAAGGAATTAGAGGAGGAGTATAGAAAGTTTAAGAAGGAGGAACCTTATATAGGCGTAGGAATTAGTATATTCGTTGAGCCAAGTGGTACTAATTTAGGTTACGTTGATCTAGCAATTGAGGGCTCTAAGAGAAGACATAAGCATTCAGCCCATGGAGATTACGTAATAATGAGCGTAAATTATGACGGTTCAATAAGCGTTTTCGTCAATGATACAAATGAGGGCTTGGGTCACGAAACAGTAATAACTGAAATAGTCGCTAAGGAATTCGGTATTGACCCCTCTAGAGTGAAAGTCGAGACGAGGATAAATACATCCATGCCATGGACCTTAGCTAGTGGAAGTTACTCGAGTAGATTCTCTCCTATCGTGATGAGTGGAGTAATTAAGGCTTGTCAAGAGCTTAAAGAAAAAATGAGCGAATTAGCTAAGAGATACTTAGAGGCAAAGGAGGTAGGATTCTCTGACGGCAAGTTTTATGATAAGGAGAATCCCAACAAAAGTGTAGATATAAAGACTTTAGCCTCTTCCTTCCACTGGGATCCATACTCTAACCAAGGTAATTTATCAGTAGTAACGTTTTATTCATATCCTTTCTTGAAACCAGCAGAAGGAGATAAGATAAACTCATCTCTAGGATATGCAATTCAAGCGCATCTAGGAATAGTTAAGGTCGATCCTATTACTTATGACGTTAAAATACTAAAATATGTAATAATACATGATGTGGGGAAAATATTAAAGAAGGAATTATTAGAGGGACAGACTATTGGAAGTCTATTTCATGGCATAGCAGAGACACTATATGAAAGATTAACTTACGATGAAGAAGGAAATCCTTTAGTAACAACCTTTGATGCTTATGAGACTCCAACACTTTCAGAAGCATTAGATATCGAGGTGATTATGAAGCACTTCGAAAGCCAAATTGACTACATACCTTCAGGTGCTTTAGGAGGTGGAGAAGGTCCTATGATGGGAGTTTTAGCAACCATAATTAATGCGATTTCTAATGCATTAGGAAGGAGAATAAAAAGTGAAGTTCCCATAACTCCAGAAAAGTTAATGGAAGTGATGAAATAATGTTCGCTCTAGGTTTTCCTAAAAAGTTCAAGTATGAGAGACCTTTGAATCTGTCAGAGGCACTCAAAATTCTAAAGGACTCTAACACTAAGGCATTAGCAGGAGGCCAAAGTTTAATCCCAATGCTTAAGTTGAGGGTCATTAACGTCGAGAAGCTAGTGGATATTAACGAGTTAAAGGAGCTAAAAGGAATAGAAGAGAGGGAAGGAGCGATAAAGATAGGTTCTTTAACTACTCACAACGAAATAGCTACTAGCAAGATTATCAGAGAAAAATTTGAAGCTTTAGCTAAATCAGCTTGGACCATAGCAGATTTACAAGTCAGAAATAGAGGGACTATAGGGGGATCGATAGCCCACACTGATCCATCTGGTAATTACTTCCCAATCTTATTAACATTAGACGCTAACGTAGTGATCGTAGAAGAAAATGGAGGTAAGAGAAAGATCAAATTAGAGGACTTCGTTAAAGGTCCTTATACTAATGATTTAAGGGAAGGAGAGTTAATTGAAAGCGTTGAAATACCTTTAAGATCAAACATAATAAGCAACTTTAATCTTATCAAGAGAGGAGGAGCATCATATCCGACAGCCTTAGTTGCAGTAACGTTTGAAGTGGATAAAGAGGAGATTATCTCTTCTAGAATTTCTATAGGTGGAGTGTTTGAGAAGCCAGTACTATTTAAGGAAAATCCATTATTAGGAGTCAAATTAAGCGAATTAAAGAAAATGGACTTGTATGCCTTAGCTGACAGTTTACTTAGAGATGTGAACCTTAATGTGATCTCTGATTCACATGGCAGTAAAGAATATAGGATTAGATTAGCTAGGAATTTATTAGTCTCCACTATCTTAGGATATAATAACATAAAATTACCAAAAAAAGAGATTATAAATGATTGGCATACCGGCGTAAGTTTGGACGTTAGGGAAGTATATGCCATAAAATTAAGGGTAAATGGAGAAGAGATTGAGGGATACACTGAGGCGAGAAAACTTCTCTTAGATTTCTTAAGGGATAAAGGATTTGTGGAGGTTAAAAGGGGATGTGATGAAGGTAAATGCGGAGCCTGCACCGTATTAATAGATGGTAAGTCGGTTAAGTCTTGTAATATGCTTGCTATTCAAGCAATAAATAAGGATATAAGGACTATTAAAGGATTAGGCAATAACAGTTATGAATTAAACTACTTACAAAAAGCTTTCCTCGAGAATTATGCAATGCAGTGTGGGTATTGTACTCACGGGTTTATGATGGTTACACATGATTACTTAAATAATGTGGATCCAGATGCAGATAAAGACGTAATGTATTATGCGATAAAGAATATTTGTAGATGTACGGGATATATAAACATTATCAATGCTATAAAGACTTCAGCAGAACTCTTGAAAGGAAAATGAAGAAGACATAGCCCTATAAGGCATGAAGAGGTCCAGAAAACTTTTTAGTCAGCTCGTTTTTTTAGATACTGAATCTCCTTTTCTACAATGCTCAAAGCATCTTTAAGATCTCTTTCAATAAGCTCAAGAACTTGTATTTTAGCTTCATTTGGCAAATATTGTAATAATCTTTCAATAGCCTCATCAGATACCTTAGCTCTACTAGCCCAGAAGAAACTTTTCTTATGTTCCCCTACAATCTCTTTAACTTGTTTAGAAGTTAGATACTTTAATACGAGACTATAAATTTCTCTTCTCGTATCATTACTGACGTAACTTATATATTTTACCATAATATATTGTTTGAAAAACATGCATATACATTATTACCCTTAACTTTTAGGGTATAAACTATTAATCAACATTTTGTCAATCCTTTTATGGACTTAGTCGTTACAATTTTATCGTAAATAATGGTATTAGAGCATGCTTTGATAGGTACACTAGCATTAATAAAACATAGGACCGTAAATCGAAAGATAGGAGTTCCATTAGCTATATTCGAGATGATATACTACTCTTTTCTGCTCATAACCTTTCTAAACTTCTCATATCAATTCATTTCTATAACAATTGTTTTCCTTCTAATTCATTTCTTAGGAGGATTTTGGTACATATTTGATAAACTGTATAGTTATAATGATAAAGGAACGATAAGCCTTACCCTTTTAGGGCGGGAAGGAGGTCAGAAAAAACTCTATACTGTATATTCTTTTTTCGAATTTGGTGAGCTCATTTTTCTACTTTATATCCTTTTCTTATCTGTTTAAATACTTGTCTAAATGTGTTTAAATAGAATGATAAAATTCCAATCCCCTGCAGAGGTGCGGATAATATCAATAATGGTGAGCTGAAACCTAAATCGTATATTGTTCTCAGCAATAATCCGATATTAAGAATTATAATGGGTATGTATGAAGGTTTAATCTTAATGTGAAAGCCTGTGGAGGCAATTAACATGTCTATTAATACTGCATCTACTCCAAATACCGTATTAAATAAAAAACCTACAGCAATTGAGTGTATGAAGGCATCATAACTCTTCAACGACAAGATTGCTGAAGCTAAAAGCCAAGTCCAAGCTATACTCAGACTAATCCTTGGATATAGTCTTCCTTTAGCCTTTAATAACCCAGATCCATGGAAGGAGAGTAGCCATCCTAAAAATATAAAAACTGATGCTAAGGTTAAAGGATAAATCAAAAGTCCTAAAAGTAGGAAAATATAAGCTGCGGCTATTTCCTTATCTCTAATTAATCTTCCTCCGAATACTAGTCCAATGTCCCTACTCATCACGGAGAAGATAGTAAGTGTAGGGAAAATTAGGGATAACCAAGGTAAATCGAAGTTAGTTTGAAATGCGGTGATGAAAATCGTTATCATGAGAGTTGCAAATAATAAGTAATTATACGTTGTTGGCTTTAATCCTAGTTGTGATGAATTAAAGTAAATTTTAGAGTGGTAGATTAGCATAGCTAAGGAGATTAATACCACGTATAGCGCATAAGGGGATGAAGGTAATAGAACTGAAAGTAGTAAGGAAATTAGCACAGTTATTGCGAATACTATTACGTAATAATTAGGGGCAGGCTTACCACTCCATTCAACGCTCAACGCGACAAGTATTTCGTTGCCTATTATTGTTAAGAAGAAGCCATAAATCATAATAAACCAATGAGATTCAAAAAATGTTGTAGGTAAAGGGTAAGGAAATCCTTGCAAATTCATGAAGTTAAAAACTGCGGGTATTCCACCAAATAAAAGAATAATAAAGCCTTCAATAAGTAATAGCATTCCTACTTTCATTGATCTTCCCCATATTGTAATTTCCACATCTGAACTATATCGTAACCATACTTCTGTTTAAACTGCTCTCTACCTTCCTCAGTCATCATTAAAGGAGTCCATCTCGTATCTAAATCTAGATCTACCTTTATGCTTTTAGCGCTAACAGTTTCCTTAATCACTTGTTCTACAGTATAAACTAGATCTTCCGTAACCGGGCAAGCTGGTGTTGTAGCTCCAACCCTAATATAAACATCTCCATCCCCACTTATTTTTAATTCATATATTAGACCTAAATTTACAATATCTATAGGTATTTCTGGGTCATATACTTCTTTAAGCCCCTCCATTATTTTCCTTTTCCACTCATCAATATTTACCATCTCTCCTAACCCTCAAACTTGCCCTTCCTTAATCCATCTTCTACTTCCTCATGATCTTTTTCAGTAGGGGGTGGTGAAACTATATGAAGTATTTCCATTTCTGTCTCAGCCAATACCCCTCTTTTTTCGCCTTTAGGGACTATTATCAAATCCCCTTCTTTAACATCATACTCCTCATCTCCTGCTACAACTTTTCCTTTACCTTTCTTTATAAACAGAATAACATCTATGTTAGGTTTGTGAACAGGTATAAATTGACCAGCTTTAAAGTACGCTAAAATCACAGCATAGTTATTGGTTCTATAGACTTGTACTGGTGTGAATGAGTTTTCCGAAAATTTTCTATTCTTATCGAAATTAGTGAAAATCGTTTTTCTGACCTCGACTTGTTTCTTCTTTAAGAAGGCAATCCATTTACCTCCTTCAATTTCTTTAGCATAATATGCATCCATATCAAAATCCTCTCTATGAGATAGGAAGTGCAGTAGATGGACTGGTTCATGATCATTTATAATGTACATTGCCTCTCCAGATTTTAACTTCTCAAACTCTTGAAGAATTATTGAGTGTCTAACAGACGGTGAGTATTTTCTTACATCCAAGATTTTTTGCTCCATAATTCCCTATTCATAAAATAAATTCTAAAGTATATACCCTAAAAAGTTAGGGAATTTTCTCTCATAAACTTAGGAACCCATTCCTTCGGCATTTTTTCATTTATGTCCTTTAAATTTAGTTTTTCGAGTTCTGGATATACGTTACTCTCCTCTATAGCATTATGTACTTTTAATAGTGAGGATAATAGGCTTAATGAGTTAAGATACTCATCATCCTTTACTGATTCCTCAATTCTACTCATCAAATTCCACATGGCAACGTGTTGGTGCATTAGTTCTATAATTATAGGATCAAGTCCAAGCTTAGGGAATAATATCTCTTCCTCAATGAAAATATGTTTCTTCAAATTTTCTGAAAATTCATAAAATTTTTCGTTACTACCCAATTCCCTTATTTCTTCAATTAACCTATCCTCTTCCAAATGTTCTTTTATTAATCTCTGAACTAAGCTCAAAAATCACACCTCAGCTATCCACAAATCTTCCCCCACTTTCACCTTACGTTTAACCTTATGTAATCTCTCTGGATCTAACCCAGTTACAAGAATTACCTTATCTCTTTTAACCTTATGCTGTATAGTATCTATAATTGAGTAGTTATCCATTATTTTACTGAAAATCTCATTTGCCTTAATTACATAATTTCTATGTACATCTTCTCCTATTTCCCTCTCAACCTCCTCTAATACCTCAGAGTAATCCCCATCTAAATTGTTTAACCATCTATTCTCCTCCTCAGTAATATGATCTAGCATTGTACTCACGAATTCTCCTATCCCTTCTTGTGAATTGAGAGCTTTTTCCGCCAAGCTTTTCATAGATGGATGATCTTTAACCACTTCATCAAACCCGCTTATTGAAGCTATTCTCTCTTCTTTTTTATTGTGGCAACTGATTACGAAGGTATAATAGAAGTCTTTATAAAAAGATAGTATATCATTGAAATAATTGGAATCCCCTAAGAGGGTTTTTATAGCATAAGAATATAGTAATGATTTAGTCGCCTTGAGAATAACAAGGTGTTCCTCTTTAATTTCTTCTTTCCACATAGGTTAGTCTCTAGACTAAAAGTAAATAATGGTAGACCCTAAAAGATTAGGTTTTACACCCAAAAGGTTTAGGGTACAGATTTTTTTTAATCACGGAAAGCTAGTCATGGTGTCTTATGGTGAAAGTTAAAGCTAGAAATCATGCCTTATACTTTGTCGGCGTTTTGTCATACTTAGTGTCCCTAATACCGTTTTACAGCATAAACGCCATCAGATCGTTAATCCTTATCCCTATACTAGTATATACCTTACCCATTTTAGAATATCTACAGCCTAAGATATCAATAATTAGATTGAGTTACAAGGACTTCTTATTGATTATATTAGCTGGCATTCCTTACTTGTTTATTAAGCCGTCCATTTTCATCTTTATCCCATTACTTCTAATCTTTATAACGCTTTGGTTATTTTATGTCAAGAACGCAATGTGGGGAAACGTATTAGGCACTACATTCCTAGCATCCTTATCAATCGTTTGGAGTATCTTTGTTGATAATAACTTTATTTTACCTTCCATTTATTGGATATTATATATTTTTACCGGTGCTTTATATGTGGAATACAAGATACCGTATAGAAAATTAGATAAAAAGGTAGTAGAAGTTTCTTGGGTAATCTCGGTAATAATCCTCATAATACTAAGCGTTAAAACTCCATTAATGCTAATTACACTTTTAGAGCCTTCAACGAGGTATTTACTACCGGGGGCTAAGCTGAGCTCCGCTAAGGAAATTGGAAAATTAGGTAGGAGAGGAATTAAGAGGGATATATTCTTCGTAATTTTGCTGATATTGACTGGGACGTTAACTTTTTTGTTATAGCACTCACTATATTAGTTCTAACTTCCTCCCCGCCATAGAGGCTTTCCTCACTTTGTAAATATATCCATTTCAATAAATACTAACTCTTCCTTGCGTCTCTTTATTTCACTCCACTTACTTCAGTCCTTTCATCTCATTAGCTCAGCATACCTCATGGACCCTATTTCTTTAATGGACTCTGGCCGTGACCAAGAAAAGGCAAGTCTCACCTTTTAAGGCGGGGAGGAGATCAGTAGAAAGCTTTCTTAACTCTGACTTCCTCACCGCGATAAATGGCGAGGCTTGTCCTTCCTTTGTCAGCAAGGCTTATATGTTTTTCTAGCTATTCGAGTTGAATAGGAAAGTTCCTCCTAATACTAAAGCCCTTATTCACCTATTAAAATAACCTCTGGAATATTTAGTTCTTTAAGCTCCCTCTCCTCTCTAAATAAGGCTTTAGTATTTTCCACCCTCGCAGTAGCTATTGTTATACAGTCAGCTAATGAGATAGGGTATTTACACTTACACTTCCCAGCTTCCCTTATTACTTTCCTATTAACTCCAACTACTCTAAATAACCCTGAACTTATTAAGTTATCAATTATCTCCTCAGCCTTCTCTGCACCAAAGTCCTACAAATAATGTAATAGGTTTCAACTAAGCTTAACGAATTAACTATAGGTCTTATTTTACCACTCCTTATCTTATCAAAAATTTCCTTGTACTTCCCTTCAATAAAGGATAGCAATATACCGCTATCAAGAACTAAACTTTCTGACAGCCCTATCTTCTCTCCTCTCAGCCCTCAACATTTCGTACAGCTCAACGCCTTTAGCTACTCCAAATACTTGATCTAAGAGTTCAGGTCTTTTTCCTCTCCTCTTTTCTAACAAATAGTTTATTGCATCATCAATAGTGAATTTTCTTCCATACTTCATTTCCAATTTTCCTATTAACTTTATTAATTTCTTTTTTGTTCCAGCTTTAATCTTTACTGTTTCTAGTTTTTCTCCCTTTTCCACTTTTTCCACCATTATAATTTTTCACACTAGCCTTTATCAAGCTAGTTCTTCTCTCTTCTCAGCCTTATTGCAGCCTCAGTCCAGTAAGCTCTGAATATAAGGGGTACTTCTTAGCATCGTCCAATATATACTTCATCACGTCTTCTTTTATCACAATACTATCACTGAAGAGCATCACCTCCTCGTTTAAATTGTGGTCTAAAACTATTTTGACATATCTTTTTATCCAATCCTTTCTTCTCTCCTTTATCGCAGATCCCCCATATTTCTCTATTAATAAATGATCATTGCTAAATGGTTTAGCCTTATCTCCGAATAGCGGGAAAACATACTTATCCTCAATTTTTGCATGCCAATTAACAATGAAGTCGTGCGTCTTCTCAAGGATTTCTATCGCCTCGTTTTCAGACTTGTCGAGAAGAGAAAGGGCAATTGAAAATCTAACCCTTAATATCGAGTGCTCGAAATATAGTAAGTCTATAGGACTTTTGATCCACATAAGATAGCATAGGTTAAAGATGGATAAAAAGATTCAACAAAGACGTACTATTTTATAGTTAGATATATTTAATATTACGGGTGTATGAAAAAAGTTAATAATAATTACCTTGTACTTCACTATTAAGAGAACAGCAAACCTCACCTTTTAAGGCGGGAAAGAGGTCAGATACCCTAAAGGTTTAGGTTATAGCTTTTATACACTAAGTGAGGTAATTATAGTGAAAATGATAAAAGTAAAAAGAGTGTACGAGAAGCAAGAAAAAGATGATGGAATTAGGATACTAGTTGACAGACTATGGCCTAGGGGAATTAAGAAAAATCAGATTGATGTTTGGCTTAAAGATATAGCTCCATCAGAGGAATTAAGGAAGTGGTTTAATCATGATCCTAGTAAATGGGAGGAATTCAAAGCAAGATATTTTAATGAATTGAATAATAATCCAAAAGTAAAGGTTCTCTTAGAGCTAGTAAAGAAATCTAATAACATTACCTTGTTATATTCTGCTAGATCACCTCATAATAATGCCATAGCACTTAAGGAATATTTGGAAAACTTATTAAAGGTCAATGAGAGTTAGAATAGATGAAACAACCCGTTGAGGCTACAATCCTAATAGAGAATCATCCTTGTGAAGTAATGGCAACTTTCCAGAAATTGGGTATCAATGCCAATGTGGAGAATATAAAACTGCGTGATGACGTTACTGATCACGTTGCTGAGTTGAAGTCAAATAATGGTAAGGTTGTTGAAGAGCTTAAGAAAGCCTCGCTTAAAGTTTTAAGAATAAGCGAGGATAAGGTTTGGATAAGGACTAATGGTTGTAGTGTTTGTAAATTATTATACCACAATGATGTGATTGTGGAAAAAGTGAAAGTCATCGGTAACAAAAGTGTCATGTATTCCCTAATGTTACCCAACGTGCATTCCCTAAAAAAATTTTTAGAAGAACTGAACAATATAGGAGTTAAAGTAACCGTTATTAACATTTCTGAGATAGACAGTGAAGAACTGACTGAGAGGCAAATGGAGATATTGAAGTTAGCTTATAAGTTAGGTTATTTCGATGTGGATAGGAGAATTTCGTTAAGAGAATTGGCTGAAAAGCTAGGAATAAGCCCACCAACGTTAGAAGAAACGTTAAGAAGAGCATTAAAGAAGGCAGTTAAATATTATTTAAATAAGAAAGGATAAAACGATAATAATGATCCCATAAAACTTAAAATATCTCTACATCAAGAATTTATCGCCAGTATAACTAAAACAGTTATACTAAAAACTTTTTATTATAATCGATCATGAAAAACTTTTGGCTTATCACGAATTTTGTAACGAATTTATAAAATGAGGAAGGAGGGAAGAAAGCAATAGCCTTTAAATGCTTTTCATTACAAAATCTACCTCACCAGCCCTCATATATTGTCTTCTCTCTGGTGTAAAACTCTAATGCCTCTTCTCCCATTTCTTTCCACGTGGTAGCTCCAGAATTCTTAAACCCACCAAACGGAGCTTGCAACTCTAAACCCACTGTAGGCTTGTTAACCTTTATAACACCTGCTTCAACCTTTGTAACAAATTCATTTATTGCCCTTATGTCAGTTGCTACAATTCCCGCGGTATGTCCATAATCAACAGCATTCACGAGATCTATAGCCTCATCTAAACTCTTCACCTCTGTTACGCTTAGGATTGGTCCGAATATTTCTTCTTTAAATAGCCTCATCTCCTTAGAAACTCCTTCAAATATAGTTGGCTCTAGGAAATACCCTTTACCTCCCAATGTATTCCCGCCATAAATTAATTTAGCTCCCTCATTTTTACCAACCTCAATGTACTGTAAATCTTTCTTATATTGTGATTCGTCTACTACTGGTCCCATATCAACATCTTCGGTACCTGGTCCCACTTTCCACCTCTTTACCCTTTCTAACAATTTTTGCTTAAATTGACTATAAACCTCTTTATGAACAATCACTCTACTTGTCGCAGTACAAGACTGTCCAGTGAGTCCAAAGGCACCCCTAACAGCTAACTCTGATGCTAATGTTAAGTCAGCACTTTTATCAATGTATAAAGCATTTTTTCCTCCCAATTCCAATTGTATCCTAGTCATTCTGTCTTTGGAGCCAACTAGTTTATATATCCTTTTACCTGTTTCCGTAGAACCAGTAAACGATACTGCAGCTATGTTATTATCTGTAACTATAACGTCTCCTACTTCATTTCCTTTACCTACTACAAGGTTTATTACGCCCTCCGGTAATCCGGCTTTATGTAATATATCTACGAACTTAGCTACTATTAAAGGTGTCTTGGATGCAGGCTTTATTATTACAGCGTTTCCTGCTGCTAATGCCGGAGCTACTTTCCATACTGGTATTGATAGAGGGAAGTTCCAAGGCGTTATTGCAGCAACAACTCCTAAAGGCTCCTTAATAGTAAATATTCTAGTGTTTTGATCAGCTGATGGTAAGGTTTTTCCTCCCAATTTAAAGGCTAAAGCTCCATAGAATTTTAATAGATTGTAACTTCTAGTCACTTCTGCCATGCTATCTTTTAGCGTTTTCCCTTCTTCTAGCGTCATAAGTAATGCAAAATCTTTAGCTTCCTCTTCCATGAGCTCCCCTGCCTTCAATAGTATACTCCCCCTCTTTGGGGAAGGGGTCCTAGCCCATTCGTCAAATTTACTGATAGCCTTATTAATAGCCTCCCTAACATCGTCTTTAGTAAATAATTTTATCTTAGCTAATACTTGATCTTTATCAGCGGGATTAACATCTAGATATTCTTCTCCACTCCCCTTAATCCACTTGTCAGCTAACTCTTGATAAGACATATGAACATTTTGTAATCATGCTTTAAATTTTATAGTGTTAACATGTTTAGTATCAAGCTTATTACTTCTCGAATAAATATTTATAATTATGAAACTATTTAGGGTCTTGAGAAGGAAAAGTAATTGTTACATATCATATGCAATAATAAATAATAATGTGATCAGATTAGATGAAGATCCTGTGAAAACTTTAATAAGGTACTCAGAAAATAAGGAAGTCCTAGGAGATAAGGTAGTAGACTTAGATTATAACGTGTTGCTGAATAAGTTTGAGGTAAATGAAGCAAGGATCACTAAACCGTTTGATCCCTTAGAAGTATGGGGTTCTGGAATTTCGTACGAAATGGCTAGGCAGAGGTACTCAGAGGAAAACGTGGCTAAAATTTTAGGTATGACGATTTATGAAAGGGTTTATGATGCAGTAAGACCAGAAATATTCTTTAAGGCTACAGCTGATAGATGTGTAGGTCACGGCGAGGCAATTGGTGTTAGGTCAGACTCTGAATGGACATTGCCAGAGCCAGAACTTGCCGTTGTTTTAGACTCTAAGGGAAAAATATTGGGATATACAATTATGGACGACGTGTCAGCTAGGGACCTAGAAGCTGAAAATCCATTATACTTACCTCAATCTAAAATATATAGTGGTTGTTGCGCTTTTGGTCCTTTCATAGTAACTCCAGACGAAATAGGGGATCCATATAACTTAGAAATAAGATTGAGAATAATTAGGGAGAATAAGGTGTTCTATGAGGGTAGTGTAAGCACAAGCAAGATGAGAAGGAAAATTGAAGAACAAATACAATACTTGATTAGAAATAATCCTATACCTGACGGCACTATATTAACTACTGGTACAGCCATAGTTCCGGGAAGGGATAAGGGATTAAGAGATGGTGATATAGTAGAAATAAGTATAAGCAATTTAGGAACCTTGATAACACCAGTAGTGAAGTTAAAGGGCTAATCCATCTATACTTACTTCTCCCCATCCATAAATGGCTTTCCTCATTTGTGTGTGAACAACAATTTGGTTGTTTTGATATAAATTGAATTTTCCTTATTGTGGAAAAGTATTTTTAGAGTTATTTATTAGGATGAGAATAGGTTTGATTTCCTCGCTTACCCAAATTATCTCTTATCCTTTTAAACTTACTTTCATTCCTTGGACGAGATTAGCCTTGACGTCTTACTCGCTTGCCAAATTGGAGGACTTCATTGCCTCACACTACGTTGATGAGGGTTAATGGTGAGATGGGTTGTTAGGCATTACGAGTCTGTGTATTCTTCATGTTCTTAGGAGTGATAGCTTCTACGTTTACGTAAATGGTATTAAGCTTGAGAATTGGAAGGATAAAGTTATCTTCCTACACGATAAGGCATCAGTCTACAAGACATTCTCTTGTTCAGAAGCCTAAAACTAGCAGGCATGAACTTCACATGGAACTCAACAAGAAACACAATAAAGAGATGGCTAAAAATATTCTTCAATACAATTTACTCGAAATCTATTGGCATAAGTTAGAATATGGGGTAAATTAAATTGTTGTCCACACACAAGACGTCAGTATCTAGGCAAATCTTCTTTTCCATCTTGTCCTATCCTCCTTAATAATCTTTTTTAGCAATTCTGCCTTCTCCGGTGACAACTTTGGGACTTCTTCTTTTAATAGCTCATTAAAGAACTCGTCCCAAGATAAAGGTCTATTAATCTTTTCCTCAATTTCTTTTTTCTTTAGCTCTAACAACTTTTTCGTTTTCTCACTAATGGATATTGTAGTTATATTTGACACAATATAATTATATAGTTTTTAATTATATAAAGCTGAGTAGCCTAGCTTTAGAAAAGGTAATTCTTCACACATTAAATGCCGTAGAGTGCTTATAGACTTTGAACTACCGTTAACTATTAACAGATAGTTTACATTATTTATATGTGTAGATATTTCCTCCCATTCATAAATAGCTTTACTCGTTTCGTAACTTTTTAGATAGATTAAAATCGTATATATTAAATAAACTTTAGATTTAAGGTTTATATTTTTATAGAAGATTCTTTCAACTTCATAAAAAATGCTTAAATCCGAATATGTTATTTACGAGTTATGCCGAATAAGGATGACAAATACCTAGCCAAAAATTCAATAACATATAAGGAAGTATTAGCTCAAGGTATAGGTGGAGCAGCTCCTGCTATGGCAAGTTTAGTTACACTGACAGGGGCAGCGGCATATACGTACGCATCACTCCCGTTAGCTATGGTATTAGCCCTATTTGCAGTATTATTGGACGCCACCAGGCTTTCAATAACCGCTAGATATGTTCAGAGTGCAGGAGGTATCTATGCCTTCATTTCCTATGGATTTGGAAAATTTGTAGGTTACTTAATAGGTTGGGCTTACGTACTTTATACGTTAACTGCTCTAGTCTTCATCTACTTATCAGTAGGTGTATTCTTACCTGCAGCTTTTAGCGTCATTGGTCTTAATACGCCAGATTGGCTTTGGTTACCAATAGTTATAATAGTGTCACTGTTTGGTGGAGTTTTATCATACTTAGGTATAAGACCATCCCTAAGATTTTCCCTAATAATGAGCATGCTAGAAATAGCTTTCATAATTGGAACCTCTCTGCTAATAATGTCAAAAGTTCCACCGGATCCTAAGACATTTACCCCCGCTTATGCTCCCTCTGTTTTCAATATAGGTGTAGGCATGGCTTTCGCTTTTTTAGCCTTTGCTGGTTATGAGACTACATCAGTCCTCGGAGAAGAATCAGTAGACCCTAAGAATACTATAGCTAAAGGAGTTTTCACTAGCGCGTTACTTGTTGGGATTACTTACATTTTGGCGAGTACTGCCTTCGTTACTGGATGGGGAGTAAACAATATGCCTAGTTTCTTCAATAATTTAGTCCCTGGAATAGTGTTAGGTGTAAGATACGGAGGACTCATCTTAGGATTAATCTTAACAATCTTATTAATTAATAGTGGATTAACTGACTCCGTAACATTCTTTAACACGGTTTCCAGAGTGTTGTTCGCGATGGGAAGGGATGGAGTGCTGTCAAGAAAGTTGCACGAAGTACATAAATTTAGAAAAACCCCTTACATAGCGATATTTTTCTCATTAGCCTTCTCATTAATATACACTATAATTTTCTCATTAGTTATAGGTCCAGCTAATGTGTTTCTGGCTGTAGGTATAACATCGACTTTCGGATTCCTCATTGCGCTATTCTTCGCCAACATAAGTCTATTGCTAATATTAAGGAGGAATAACGCCCTAAGTATATGGAATATATTGTTAACAATCATAATAAACGCTATAATATCGTTTGTAATATTCGCAAATATAATCACTACATCTGTAAACATTCCAGTATTAATAGGTGTGATAACGTTCTTAGTATGGATGATAGTTGGCGTAATCTATTATTACTCAATCGGAAAATATCAAGTAACAGAAGAGAAAAATTAATTTTTTTAAAATTCAATTAAATCCAAATATTATACGTAAATATTTTTGGTTTGTATCAAGCTTCTCCACTAAAACTACTATCTGCAAGCTATAACACTCTTAACGTTTATTTCTTATTCTCTTAGGTAAAATATAGCTCTCAAATATCAATACTACAATATAGAAACTTTAAGAATATTCTCAAATTATTGGCAAGGAATTAGGTGGAAAAATGCTACCTTAGCTTATTGAGTATGTAGCTTTGAACCTTATTGAATGTATTAGTGTGGAGAATCTTTCTAAGTGGGGAGTAGTAAACCCTCAACTTGACTAGGGATAAGAACATTAGTATTATTACTTTAACCAATTTCTTAGATATTTTACTGTTGCTTTCATCATGAATATAGCTAATTTCAACTTCCTTTATTTTATACCCCCTTCTCTTAAAGGCGTAAATCAAGTTTACATCAAATAGTAAGTCATTTATAATTAATTCGTCTATTAAATTACTGACTTTTTCCTTATCAATTAATTTAACGCCCGATTGAAAATCGGAAAATTCTGCTAAACTAGGAAAGAATATTTTTACCAGTAATATAAACGCTTTATGCAAAAATCTTCTTCTCAATGGCATGCCTATAATTTTTCTCTTGGGTAACACTAGATCAGCATCAGTTAATAATATCTTTTCAATGTCATTCTTCATTACCGGCAAGTCAGCATCTAACAGAAGTATCTTTTTATTCATTGATCTAATGATTCCATCTCTGAGGGCTGCACCCTTACCCACTCTGGTTTTATACTCTATAACTTTCACTCCATACATTTTAGCTACTTCTGCAGTGTTATCGTTACCATCGAATAGTACGATGATTTCTGAGTTAGGTAACCAATCTTTTAAAGAACCCAACGTCTTGTTGATTCTTTTCTCTTCGTTGTACGCTGGTATAACAATCGACAGCATTTTTATAGAACTACTCGTATTTTAATTAGAACGTCATTACTGAAGTTTTTATGAATAAAATATTATGAGAGTATAAGAAATCACTAAATAAGAGCCTAATAATATTGTCAGCCTTAAGATTTTTAGGAATAGTTTCTTTTAAGTTTCTTGTAGTGTTACTATATATACTAGGATAGAGTTACTTTAGTACCATAATCTTTTTT
>NZ_QIMI01000159.1:0-3193 GCF_007050195.1 Sulfolobus sp. B1
CGAAAACCTCTATAGACATTCCATTAAAGTAATCAGCTTTGAAATCTCCTAACAATTTTAGAGCAACGTCTTTTCCAGTTATCCATTTAGCAGGTTTACCTTCTAGAACGACCTTAAATGGTTGCGGAACTACTAGCCATGTCTTTCCGGTTATGGCTGCAGCTGCTATGTCACTAGCTCCCATACCTTGAGCAAAAGCTCCTATTGCTCCAGAAGTAGTAGTATGGCTATCTGCTGCTAATATAACTTGACCAGGATTTGCGTATTGTTCTAACATTACTTCATGTAATATTCCATAATTTATATCATAAAAGTTAGGTATGTTTTGGGATTTCACAAATTTCCTTATATAGACTTGTATCTCAGCACTTCTTACATCTGGTGGTGGTGCTAGGTGATCAAAAGCTATTACTATTTTATTCCTATCAAAAACCTTTAACATCTGAGCTTTTTCCATTACTTCTATAACATGATATCCAGTTAGATCATGGAAAGCTACTATATCTACATTAGCCTCTATTACATCGCCGGGAGATACTTCTTTGCCAGCTGCTCTACTTAAGATCTTCTCCGTTAACGTTTTAGGAGACATCAGTTAATGTTTAAAATATACATAAATAAACATTTCTTACGAAGGAAATACTTTTAGGCTGAATGGAATACGAAAAAAGAACCTAAATCAATAAATATGCGAATAATAAATCTGACTTCCTCCCCTTAGGAAGGTCCTCCTCATCAATTCTCATCTGAAGGGCAGCCGAGAAGATCAGAAAACCTTTCTGAATAATTGGCTTTTAAAAAATTATATCATCTCCGCACTAAAAAGCGAGGCTTTCACCACTTTGTAATGCGTTATAGGTCATGAATCTTAATAAAAACATAATTGGGAAAAGATTACTTTCTAAGCTAGCGTTAATCCTCGATTACAAGAACTTCAGAGTGATTGATTCATAAAAAATACCGCTTATACGTCTACCTCTATCCAACCATTATTATCCCTTATTTGATAGGTTTTCAGACCTAGTTTGTCCTTTGGAGCATCTGGAGCTACATACGGAGGTTCAAGCATTTTACCAGTGTTGAGATCATATAATGCGTGATGACATGGGCACTTAACAGTTAACTTTTCTTCATCTAAAATTCCTAATATACATCTAGCATGGCTACAAACTGCATCCATTGCGTAAAGTTTTCCATTTATATTTGCTATGAATATTACCTTATCTTCAACCTTTACCGAGGCGTATTTTGCCTTCTCGAGAGCCTTAGCCGAAATAGTTCTTTTCCACGCCATAGATTACCACTAGAAAGGTAAAATTTAAGCATGTTTATTATAAACTATTAGAATTTAGAACTTTTATAATTCAGTTTTTATATTCAATAGTACCGCATAGTTGTATATTATGTTATAAAAGGTTAATTAACGGACTAAACTTCGCCTCTAGATATCTCCTCTGGATCAGGCTTTCTACTAATGATCCTACCTCCATCAATGACAATCTCACTACCCGTGATGAAAGTGTTATAATCTGAAACTAAAAACGCTAGTAAATTAGCCACCTCTATTGCCCTACCCATTCTCCCTAACAACGTTGCAGCTCTACTATCTAATTCCTCTGGTACGCTATCTCCTTTAGTGTATATTGGTCCGGGTAATACTGCAATAACTTGAATTCCGTATTTGCCCAAATCTACTGCTAGGCTCTTAGTCATTGCTATAAGCCCACCTTTAACCGTCACGTAAGGTAACGAATGATGAAGAGGATAATATGCTTGTATCGCAGAGATATTAATTATTTTTCCCTTAATTTTATTCTTTATCATCAGTTCTGCAGCCATTTTGGATAGAAGCATGGGTGAGGTTAACTCTAACTCAATCATCTTATCCCACTCTTCCAAGGTTACATCTAGAATGGAGTACCTCGAATTTACCGAAGCATTATTAATTAAACAGTGAATAATGCCTATGTTATTTTTGTACCAATCTATGAAAGAGAGAACTTCTTTTCTGGAAGTTAGGTCAACTTTATAAAACTCAATATTATCAATTTGATTAGTAATTTTTCTACCTAATGCTATAACTCTACAACCTAAATCTGAGAATAGTTTGGCTGTCACCAGACCTATACCGTGAGTTCCACCGGTAATTAAACATACCTTATCCTTAAGAGATATTTGCATATTTATCTTTTTTGTAACACTATTATAAATCATGTTATTTGAATATTAGGGAAAACATTATATGTAGAGAATAACGTTTTTAATCTTCAATTTATATATAATCACGTTTATGTCATTATCACAAACAGCTTATGAAAAAATTCTAGAATTCGTTGTCAGTGGAAAGTATAGACCGGGTAGTATATTGAAAGAAGAGGAGTTGGCATCATTACTTAACATCAGTAGAACTCCAATTAGAGAAGCATTAGTGAGACTGGAAAAAGAAGGAATAATTGTAAAGAATGGCAAATCATACTCGGTAATACCTCTATCAGAAAGTGATATAATTCAGCTTTATGAGGTTAGGATTCCGCTTGAAGCTGAAGCTTCAAAATTAGCTTCAATGCGAGCTACTCAAGAGGAAATAGACAACATGCTTAGGTTAATAGATCAAATAAGGAATACTAAGGAAAACGATCCGCTAAAATTAGCAAATCTTAACGGTAACCTACACAGTTTGATAGCCGAGGCTTCGCACAATAAATATATTGTGGATATTTTAAATAATATCAGATTGAAGTTAAAAATTGTAAGAGTGACGCTTTTTACTAGCTACCAGAGAAGGGATGAAGAATTAAAGGAACATGAAGAGATAGTTCTAGCAATAAGGGATAAGAAGGTTGAATTGGCTTACGAAATGATGAAAAAGCATGAAGAAAACGTGCTAAACTATGTAAAACTAAACGTTCTCCCTTTGCTTTTTAGATAAAAGCTTATGATTAGAAACATTTTTCTCTATTTTTGAAGAAATCTCCAATTTATAAAGAAGAGTTTAGGAACTCTCTATAAGAGGATAAAAATTTATTCTTACAGTAATATTCCATTTTTATGATAAGAAGATCGCAGCTTTATGTCCCTTCTATCTCCGAAAAAATGATAAGGAAATCTGTTGAATTGAATGCTGACTCGATAATTTTTGATCTAGAAGACGCTGTTCCACCAGAGGATAAGGAAAGAGCAAGAGAAATTTTAA
>NZ_QIMI01000160.1:0-3167 GCF_007050195.1 Sulfolobus sp. B1
GAGAAAAGGCTAAGAGTATAAGTGAGCATTTGGATTACCTTTTTGTCTCAATTGACGGAATAGCTGAGGCTCATGATAAAATTAGGGGAATTCCTGGATCGTTTGATAAGGCTATTGAAGGAATTAGAGAAGCTATAAAGTACATCCCAGTCTCAATTAGCTTCACTATAACTAATGATAATTATGATCAGGTATTAGGAGTTGTTGAATTGGCTAAAAAATTAGGTATTACAGTAAGTGTTCAAGTATCATATGATTATTCTACAGCTGAGAAATTGAGTCCGGAAAGGGAAAAATTGTTTAATACGTTGAACCTTCTGATAGAGCTGAAGAAAAAAGGTTATCCTATTGTAGAATCTATAAACTATTTTAATGCTATTAAAAATTCTTGGTATTATGGTATTTTATGGAAATGTAAGCCATGGTTAGTGATAAATATAGATCCGCAAGGTAAGGTAGTCCTGCCTTGTTACGTTTTAAATGAGTATAAGGGTTTTGAAAAAGTGTGGGAGGTTGATTTAGTGAAGCTATGGAATAACTATCCGTGGGAGAAGTATGAGAATTGTAATAGGTGCGCTTTGGCTTGTCATCTTGAACCCTCATTATTTAGCTGGAAGAATTCAAGTGAGATTAGGGAGAAAATAATTAACAATATTGTAAGTTACATATATGATCTTATACCGTAAAATTTTAATGTTAGATATTGAAAAAATATATTAAAAATGTTTTGCTACAAACTAGTATTTATAGAAGACAAATATTTCATGTATGTTTATAATGGAGAGAAAGTAATAGGTGTGATTCCATTAGATAAAAACCAGTCTACTTCGCTTAATAAAGCTAAAGAATATGAGGAGAGATTTGGTTGGAAAAAATGTGTTTAAGAAAACTCTTTGTCGAATATTTGCTTAAACGTATTATATGCATCTTTCGTATATAAAACTACTATAACGTTCCTCAGAGTTTTAGGCTTAAAGGATTTTATCACATTTGCCATTATTCTAGCACATACCTCAAAAGGATAACCAAAGATACCTGTAGATATTGCAGGTAGTGCAATACTTGTTAAACCTAATTCTTCAGCTTTCTCTAGCGACTTCCTAATAGCTGATTCCAACTTATCATCACCTTCTATACCGTATCTAGGACCTACCGCATGAATTATATATTTGGCCTTTAATTTTCCTGCACTTGTTACAGCTACTTCTCCAACGGGCACTGGTCCGTTTTTTCTAATGTATTCATCACTCTCCTTTTGTATTTCATATCCACCCTTCTTTACAATTGCATAAGCTACTCCTCCTCCATGTTGAAGGTAAGAATTAGCAGCGTTAACTATTGCATCTGCTCTAATTTCTGTAATATCTCCTAGAATTAGGTCGACCTTTAGACCATTTTCTAATTGATACATACAAAATTATATTAGTTGTTATTGCTTAAGAAAGTAAGTGGATTCAAGAGTAAAACTGCTTTTTCTTGCTCTAGTCATAATGTTATTTAACTCTATTTATCAGTATTCGTGGAATTCCATATCTCTTCTAGTGTCAAGGACCCTTAACTCTTCTGTCACAGCTATTGAAGTCGCATTTACGTTATATGCTATATTATCTTCGTTTTCTCAAATAGGAGGAGGGTATATAATTGATACTATTGGTCCGAGATTAGTTGGAGTAATATCCGCAATTTTCTTTTCCCTAGGATTTCTTATTCCAGTTATTTTTCCAAATATTATCCTCTTTTACATTTCCTGGTCTTTAGGCAGCATAGCTGAGGGAATACTATATGGTATAGCAGTGAATGTAGCGTTAAAATGGTACGAGAATAAGAGGGGGTTCGCCACTGGTATAGTATCATTAGGATTTGGTATTGGAGGGGCTATTTTTAATCCTTTTATTTCAATTTATAGATATTATTATGATCCATTCATCATAATAGGTATATTATCTTTATTTTGTCTATTACTTATTTCATTTAACGTGACATACCCTCCAAGGGATAAGCTTAAGGGAAATTCTCCTAAGAAAATTATAAGAGGCAAGGATTGGTGGTTAATTTATTTTTCATATTCTTTTGCGATAATTCCACTTCTTTCTTTTTCCTCCTCTTTATCTTTTTTGGGATCAGAATTACCTAGATGGTTACTTCTACTTTCTATAACCATATTTCCTGTGACGAGTGGGCTGGGCAGACCATTATTTGGAATGTTATCAGATAAGATGAATAGATTTCATAGCGTTATAATATTAAATTCACTAACGCTTCTAGCTTCTTTACTTTCTCTTCTCTCTCTCCCCTTATCAGCAATATTAGTCGGTTTGTTTGGGGGTTCTACCCTTACGTTATATCTATCATTATTAGGTGATATTTATGGTAACAAATTTTCTGGTACTAATACTGGTATTTTATATACGGGAAAAGCTTTCGCTGGAACTTTAGGTAGCATTTTATTAGGGTATTTTATCACGATAAGCAAATCAATAGCTTTACTGTTTATAATAGTTTCTCCACTTATTTCTATAATATTACTTTTAGCCGCAAGTAAAGTTCTATCCTATTAATTCCAAGGTTATTGGCGCATGATCAGACCCTTGTATGTTATCTAAAATGTCAGCACTTTTAATCCTGTCTTTTAGCTCATTTGAAACCAAACAGTAGTCTAATCTCAATCCAAGGTTCTTTTCTCTAGCGTGCATCATGTAACTCCACCAAGTATATTTCCTTTTATTAGGATAAAAATACCTAAACGTATCAATATATCCTAACGACAGAAAGTGTGTAAGCCATTGTTTTTCTTGTGGTGTTAAACCCGGAATTGAAGGATCATGATAGGCTGCGTCTATATCTTGATGTGCTACATTGAAATCTCCACACAGTATTACTGGTTTATTTTTTCTTAATTTTTCTGAAAAATTTTCTATAATCTCATCAAATTTTAATTTATAGCTTAATCTCTCTAGCCCATCTCCTGCTCTTGGAAAGTAAGAATTTATAACGTAAAAATCGTTAAGTTCTATTGTAATAACTCTCCCCTCCTCGTCAAATTCAGTTTTACCTAGCCCTTTTATGACGTTGATTGGTTTCTCTTTACATAGTGTCATTACTCCACTATACCCTTTTCTTTTAGCAGGAAATGTGAAAATTTGAAAGCCTAGTGTAATAAAATCTAA
>NZ_QIMI01000161.1:0-3124 GCF_007050195.1 Sulfolobus sp. B1
TATTTAACATCCTCTTGTGGTATTCCCAATAGCTTTGAAGCTAGCAAGACAGCAGTGTGTTCATTTCCTTGTCCTTCTGGACCAAAACCTAATCCAATTACAATCTTCCCGTCCTTTATCTTAATTTTAACTCTCTCACTTCCTGAAGGTGTACTTGGATCTGTAGACAAAGCAAGACCTATCCCAGTATTCTTATCTCTCATAGAAAAGATATCCTTCCTCGATAACGCTAACTCTAACAAACCTTTGGGATTACCCGAATCATAATATGCAAATCCCGAATCATATGGGAAGCTATCAATAGCATTAGTTTTTCTCACTTCTGCTCTATCAATACCTAACTCGTCAGCTATCGCATCCATCACTCTCTCCAGAGCCCACGTATGCGGAGGAGTTCCAGCTCCTCTAAAAGCACCCGGAGGATTCTTATTCGTCGCAACTAACGTTCCGGTATATTTTACATAAGGTATTTTATAAGGCCCAGTTAAGTGTCCTAATGGTTTAAATGGTTGTCCAGCATCTCTTGAAGCCCCAACGTCTTCCCAAATGTGAATATCTAAGGCGTTAACTTTACCGTCTGAAGTATAATTCGCGCGAATCTTAAATTTCCTCTCTGGTCCACTACTATTAGAAGCCATTAAATGCTCTGTTCTAGTTTCAATCCACTTTATAGGTACTCTAAACTTTAAAGAAGCATAGCTTAATACTGCTAGATATCTGACTAAAGAGAACTTAGCTCCAAAACTACCACCTTGCCTAGCGTTTTTATGAATTACCTTTATTCCCAATGCTTTTTGTATTTCATCAGATACTAAATTACCCGCTTGTTGATTAGATATTATAAGCAAGTAATCGTCCATTGGAATAACTTGAGCTCCATAAGGTTCAATCGGATTACCGGAACTTCTTGACCAATACAGTTCTAACTCCAATTCCCTACCTCTACTATTGTTTTTTCCGAATTCGAAAGTTTGCTCTTTTACAACGTTACTCTTTAAGTCATCAAACAATATTACTTTATTCTGGAGAGCCCTATCGATGTTAGGCACAGCTTCCAAAGGCTCATAGTCTACTTGTACGTACTCAGCTAAATCTACAGCCTCATATGGATCATCAGCTAGGATTAATGCAACAGGTTAACCAACATACAACGCTTTATTTATTGCTAGTAATGGACTTGTTAATCCAGCACCTTCTCTTTCTCCTGCTTGTTGAACTGTCCTAGAAAGCATGTCTTTTCCGGTTAACACTAAGGCTCCTCTCCTCTCTGCTTCACTAGAGTCAATTTTACTTATCCTAGCATGTGGATAGGGACTTCTGAGAAAATATGCGTATTTCCCCCTAAATTTGAAATCGTCAATGAACTCTCCTTTGCCTAATAATGCGTTATAAACGTCGATCCTTTTCATAAGAATTAGATTGGTTAGTTCACAAATAAAATTTTCTACGATATCAGACTCAGCTGATGAGTATATTGCTAAATCAAAGATAATGAGAATAAAGAATATACTATCATGATATATTAATTATACTTTGTGGTAAGTGCCTTATTTTTCCACGTATTGAATATATAGTGTAGTTATTCTTATTATATACTTCAAATAAACTTACATAGGGGATATGAGATTTACAAAATGAGGAAAGCCTCATCCTTAAGGGCAAGGAGAAAGTAGGTTTACCATTAAGATAGTTTATAAGTAACTTATATTTAATATTTAATAATGAACCCGCTTCAAATCATAAGAAAGGAACTAGAAAATCTTAACTTACAAATACTTAATAATCCTATTTTAAAATTGGTGGAGGAAGGAAAGCTGAAAAGGGATGTTATTAATTATTTTGTAATTAACCAATGGTATATAGTGAATCATGATCTAAGGTCACTAGCATTAGGTTTATCAAAGAGTAGGTCTATTGATGAGCTAAGCATATTTAAGGAATTAATTGATGGGGATTATCATGCTCTAGGAGAACTCATGAAATTAATGAAGGAGTTAAATATTGATATTAAGGATCCATTAACGTATAATATATCTCCTAAGGCTGTAAACTATACACATTACTTATCTTGGTTGGCAAATTATGCGGAACCAAAAGAGTTTTTGTTTGCTACAGTAGTTAATTTACCGGTATGGGGTACTGTTGTGACAAGGTTTGGAGAAGGCTTAAGGAGGAATTACGGTATTAATGAATTAGGATTTTTTGATACGTTTAAGGGCTCTTATGATGAGCTAGAGAATAAGGTAATTAGTCTTTTGGAAGTTAAAGACATGAATAGACTTAAAACTATTGCATACATGATTCAATATTACGAAAAAGAGTTCTGGGAATCTCTGTTAGAGTTTCGATAAAATATATCTAAGTTCCATGATAAAGTCGTAACTCTTTAGACGAGGAGGAAGTTTAGATGTCAAATACTATAGTTTTTGCATCTTTAGATATCAGCTCACAATAATCCTTCTCTAATTGCTCATTGCATTCTTCTCTCCTCTTAAGTTCTGGTATATTAGTTAAATTTCTTATCTTATCATTAATGCTTCTATACGATTGTTGTGAAATTATAGAAGTTATAATCTTAGCCCCAACAGCTTTAGCAGCTAGTGCTGCTGCTACGCTCATCCCTTTTCTACCCCCCGTTATATCCATGTAGTCATCTGGTTGTAAATGACCTTCAATGAACTCTTTAAACTTTCTTAAGTCGTCTTCATTGTTAATATCATCTATATCGATCTGATACTTAGCAATCTCAACCTTTGGATATTTCTGTTTGACGCAACATAAGAATAATACGTTTAAAATTCTCCAAGCCTTTTCGACCTCTGGATTCTTAGTAGTTATTACTCTTATCTCCGTTATCTGTACTCCATTTTTCATTAAATATTCAAACGTTTCTAAAACTCCTCCAGGTGACGTACCTAAAGTAGAAACTAATTTTGGCATATTTTACATAATAAAAAACTAAGTTTTTATTTCTTTCTGGACCTTAGATATAGTATTATTCCTACAATTATTATTATCACTCCTATTATTCCAAAAAAGAAACCAAGCCCGGTAAGTATAGCTCCATTTAACAGTGAAGAAATCTCAGCATTACTCATGGCATATTTTACCGCAACTGGAGTTG
>NZ_QIMI01000162.1:0-3124 GCF_007050195.1 Sulfolobus sp. B1
ATTTTTCGTTCAAGGTAAAAAAATTGTATATTATGTTAGTCTTCCGTCTAGTAGTTGTGTTGAAAAGGTGATTATAAATGCCAACAGGAGCTAGAATTTTGGTAGATGCGTTAAAAAGAGAAGGAGTGAAGGTAATATTCGGAATTCCAGGATTATCTAACATGCAAATTTATGATGCTTTCGTAGAGGATCTACAGAATGGAGAACTAAGGCACGTATTAATGAGGCATGAACAAGCTGCTGCACACGCTGCTGATGGATATGCTAGAGCTTCAGGCTTCCCTGGCGTCTGTACAGCTACGTCAGGTCCAGGGGCAACTAACTTGACTACTGGATTAATAACTGCATATTGGGACAGCTCTCCAGTGATTGCTATAACTGGCAATGTACCTAGAGCTGTAATGGGTAAAATGGCGTTCCAAGAAGCGGATGCTATGGGAATTTTTGAGAATGCTACTAAATATGTTATAGGTATCAAAAAGATAGATGAAATACCATTATGGGTGAAAAATGCCTTCTACATAGCCACTACTGGTAGACCCGGTCCAGTGGTAGTAGATATTCCGAGAGACATCTTCTATGAAAAAATGGAAAACATAAAGTGGCCTGAGAGACCTATAGTTAAAGGGTATAGAGAGTTTCCTACTAAGATAGATCCGTTAAGCATTAAGAAAGCCGCTGAAATACTTATTGAGGCTGAAAGACCAATAATTCTGGTAGGAACTGGAGTAGTTTGGGCAAACGCTACTCCGGAAGTTCTGGAGTTAGCAGAATTATTACATGTCCCTATAGTGTCTACTTTTCCGGGTAAGACTGCAATACCTCATGATCATCCGTTATATCTAGGGCCAATGGGGTACTATGGCAGGGCAGAGGCATCTATGGCTGCTCTAGAATCTGATGCTATGCTAGCAGTGGGGGCTAGATTCAGTGATAGAACATTTACTTCATATGATGAAATGGTAGAAACGAGGAAGAAATTTATAATGATAAATATAGATCCAACCGATGGAGAGAAAGCAATAAGAGTTGATGTAGGCCTTTACGGAAATGCCAAAATGATATTAAGAGAACTCATAAAAGCAATTACTTATTTAGGGACTAAAAGAGATAGGTCAGCTTGGATAAAGCGAGTAAAGGAATACAAAGAGTATTATTCTCAGTTCTATTATAATGACGAAAACGGAAAACTTAAACCATGGAAGATACTAAAGACTATCAGGCAAACTATACCAAGGGATGCTATAGTCACAACTGGTGTGGGTCAGCATCAGATGTGGGCTGAAGTTTTTTGGGAGGTATTAGAGCCTAGAACTTTCTTAACGTCTTCTGGTATGGGAACAATGGGTTTCGGATTTCCAGCAGCTATGGGGGCTAAATTGGCTAGACCGGATAAGGTGGTGGTTGATCTAGATGGTGATGGCTCATTTCTAATGACCGGGACTAATCTGGCTACTGCTGTAGATGAAAACATACCAGTAATAGCAGTAATATTTGATAA
The DNA here is from genome assembly GCF_007050195.1 of Sulfolobus sp. B1. Lineage (NCBI taxonomy): Archaea > Thermoproteati > Thermoproteota > Thermoprotei > Sulfolobales > Sulfolobaceae > Sulfolobus > Sulfolobus sp. B1. The sequence continues at coordinate 1,502 of NZ_QIMI01000162.1, forward strand.
CAGAACCTTGGGATTAGTAAGGCAAGTACAAGATTTATTCTTCGGCAGAAGAATAGTTGGAGTTGACTATGGTCCCTCACCCGACTTTGTAAAGTTCGCTGAAGCTTTTGGAGCCTTAGGTTTTAATGCTACAAGCTATGAGGAGATTGAAAAATCTTTAAAGACTGCTATGAGAGAGAACATTCCTGCAATAATAAGAGTGCCAGTTGATAAGGAGGAATTAGCATTGCCAACTCTACCTCCTGGAGGGAGATTAAAACAGGTGATATTGCGTGACCCAAGAAAGAGTAGTTAGGTTATTCGCATATTATAGAGACCCAGGGCTAATAGAGAGGATAGCGTCTAATTTCAGAAAGCTTTTCATGGATATTAATTGGATTTATGGATGGAAAGTTAATGATGATAACTTGTTCGAATTTTATTTAGGTATTAAAGATCACAACAATTTCACTACAGCCGTTCTATTATTAAGTAAGACGGTAGATGTAGAAAAGGTAGAAGTGTTGGATATCAAGGAGCTTAGAAAAATTGTCATAAAGAATGGTGAAGTGATAAGTGATGATAAGATAGAAGGTGACATGATAATTTATGTACCCGTTTTTGATAGAGTTAAAGGATATAGTTGGGGTGAAACATATGGCTAAAATTTACGTAGATAAAGATGCCAGTTTAGATTATATAAAAGATAAAAAGATAGCCGTATTAGGATATGGAAGTCAAGGCAGAGCATGGGCACAAAATTTAAGAGATTCTGGTTTGAATGTGGTAGTTGGTTTAGAAAGGGAAGGTAAATCATGGGAACTCGCCAAAAGCGAGGGATTCACGCCACTCTATACTAAAGATGCTGTGAAAGATGCTGATATTATAATATTCTTAGTCCCTGATATGGTTCAAAGGACATTATGGTTAGAGAACGTTAAACCAAATATGAAGAAAGGAGCTGACCTAGTATTTGCACATGGTTTTAATATTCATTATAGACTCATTGAACCACCTAAAGATTCTGATGTGTATATGATTGCCCCTAAAGGACCTGGTCAAACAGTTAGAGAATACTATAAAGCTGGTGGAGGAGTTCCCTCGCTAGTTGCTATCTATCAGAACGTAAGCGGGATGGCATTACAGAAAGCTTTAGCTATAGCAAAGGGTATAGGCGCCACTAGGGCAGGAGTTATAGAGACTACGTTTAAAGAAGAGACTGAAACTGACTTATTTGGTGAACAAACAATACTTGTTGGAGGTATAATGGAATTGATGAAGGCAGCTTTCGAAACTCTAGTTGAAGAAGGTTATCAGCCAGAAATAGCGTATTTCGAAACTATTAATGAATTAAAGATGCTAGTAGATTTGGTCTATGAAAAAGGAATTACTGGAATGTTAAAAGCAGTTTCTGATACTGCAAAATATGGTGGAATAACTGTCGGAAAGTATGTAATTAATCAAGATGTAAGAAAGAGAATGAAGGAAGCTCTAGAGAGAATAAAGAGTGGTAAGTTTGCAGAGGAGTGGATAGAGGAATACGGAAGAGGAATGCCAACGGTAACCAATACTATGAATAATATACAGAATACGTTAGAGGAAAAGATTGGTAATCAGTTAAGGGAAATAATCCAAAAAGGAAAA
>NZ_QIMI01000163.1:0-3050 GCF_007050195.1 Sulfolobus sp. B1
GTATAAGCAAACGATAGTATTATAACATATGTGGAGCTTTGTATTCTTAATATTCTTAACGTTAAGTGGAATTGTAGTACCCATGAGTATGTTTAATTCATTCCATCAAGTTACTGCATTGTTGCCTAACAATTACTATGTAACTGTTTCTATTGTATTACCTCCTAAAAATTTACCACTATTGCAACAGTACGTACAAGATCATGTAGTATTAAATCAAACTGAGGTTGAAAGGCTATTTGTTCCACAAAAAGAAATTACTCAAATAATTTCCAAGTTGAGAAATTATAATATTTCTGCAGTTAATTATCTTAATGTTATACTAGCCTCTGGCAAAGTTGGTGAATTGGAGGAAGCATTAAATTGGAAGTTTTACGTTTATGCTGTTGACGGGATAAGATTTTATGAATTTTCTGGCTCCCCAACATTTTCCAATGTAATAGTAATAGGTACAAATGTGACCTCATTATTTTTGAAAAAGCCTACTACATTGTATAATATTACTCAAGCTGTTGCATATACTGCGGTTTATCCTAATGAACTCATTAAAGCATATAACGTTAGTTGGTTACAAGAAAATAATATTACTGGAAAAGGAACAGCAATAGGTATTTTAGATTTTTATGGTGATCCATATATTCAGCAGCAGATTCAAGCTTTTGATTCATCATTCAACATTTCGAATCCTCCATACCTCAAAATAGTGCCGATTGGTGCATACAATCCAAACGAAGGTATTTCAACAGGTTGGGCCATTGAGATTTCATTAGATGTAGAGTATGCCCATATTATTGCTCCAGATGCGGGTATAGTTCTATATGTAGCTAACCCTAGCATTCCTTTACCAGCCATAATTGCATATATTGATCAGCAAGATGAAGTTAACGTTTTATCTCAAAGCTTTGGAATTCCGGAACTATATGTTGACTTAGGATTGATACCATTATCATATGTAAATTCACTAATGTATGAATACTGGTTAGGCGAAGTAGAGGGTATAACGTTCGTAGCTGCATCTGGTGATGCAGGGGGAAATGGGTATAATTATTATTTATCCCCAGAGGGATCAGTAATATTCCCAGCATCAATACCATACGTTCTAGCTGTAGGAGGGTCTTCCTTATACTTTTCTCAGAATGGGGTAATACAGACTGCATGGAGTGGAGAAAGTGTGATTGGGGCTAGTACAGGAGGATATAGCAGTATATTTCCTGCCCCATATTATCAAAACATTACTGGATATAGACTAGTTCCCGATGTAGTGGCTGATGCTAATCCTTATACTGGGGCCTATATTCTATACTATTATAATCAGACGTACTTAGTAGGAGGAACGTCTCTTGCAACTCCAATGGTTTCAGCTATGATTGATCTTCTTTCTCAAAAGTATGGTAAACTAGGTTTCATTAATACATATTTATACGAATTGAAAGATACCAAGGCTATATTACCAATAGAGTTTGGTTATAATACTCCGTACTATGTCAACTCCTCCTTAAACCCGGTAACTGGATTAGGATCTATAAACGCCGGCTATTTATTTACATTATTACCAAAAGTTCTTAATCAGCCTAAAATTTCAGTTGTAGTATATAATACTACATACCTTGATGGTCAACAAGTTAAGGTTGTTGCTAACGTATCTGGCGAGATATTGTCTAAATCGGTAACAGGTTATGTGTATAATGGTAGTTCTATTGTAGATGTATTTCCTCTAACCTTTAATGGTACATCTTTCGTCGGAAAGTTTATAGCACAAGGTAGTGGTGTGCAAGAGGTTATTGTAAAAGATGGGAATTTAACTGGTTTTACATATATAACCGTTGGTTATCAAGCACAGTTTCTATTTCCACCAGTTGCCTTATTCCCAGAACCTGAGTCTGTTCCAATATTGGTTCAGTTGACGTATCCTAATGGTTCTGTAGTTTCCAAACCACCCTCAAACCTAACTATTAACGTATATAAATACGATCTCATAACCGGAAAAAATGTTCTAGTATCTAGTATGAGTCTAAGTAGGCAAGTTGAGTTTAATCTAACTTTATTAGGTATAACAATTCAATCCCAATATCTAGGTGCTACATTCCAATTACCTAACAATTTAAGCGGGGTTTATTTCGTTAGTATTCCAAACGTTTTCGGTTTCGATGAATTCGTAGCAGGAATATATCTGCTCGATGCGGTTTACCCGCCAATATTTACAGAGCCATTGACCGTGGCGCCAGGACAAAATGTTACTATTCTTGCCGAAACTTTAGCCTTAGGAGAGCCCAATTTAACAATAAGCTTTTATAACGAGAGCGGTTATAATGTATACTCAATACCCGTTAATAGTATACTGTATCAAAATACCTTAGTATATATAACACAAATTAAAATGCCTGATCTTAAGCCAGGGTACTATTTAGTCGTAGCAAAAGCTACGTATAACGGCTCAAACTTCACTGCAGAGGGTGTTGGAATAACACAGATATACGTAGCTCCGTATACGATTAATGTAAAAGTTAATATTTATCCGTCTGATGTGATGTATGAAAATGAAAATTTAACCGTAATTGCGAATATAACTTATCCTAATGGCACAGAAGTTAAGTACGGTACTTTCTCCGCTATTATAATACCAGCATATATGTTAAGTAATTTTGATAATTTAGAGTTACAATATAGCGTCCCACTAACATATGATAATGGAAGTTGGATAGGTAATTTTCAAATTCCTAATGGGAATCAAAATAATCCATTCAGTTTATCGCCTTACGGCATATCTGGCTATTGGTACGTTTATATAGAAGGTATAAACGAAGATGGTCTTCCAATAAGTTTTCCAGCTTCATTAGATATAAACTCGTTGACCATCAACCCGATAACTCCAAATAAAGAATTTGTAGTTTTACCCTATATCTACGTTAATTTATTTAATGGTACTTTGGCCTATAACGAGTACATTAATGAGGCATTAATATTTAACCATAATGCAACTTTTATTAATAGTATAATAAATAAGCTAGTAGTAGTTAACGGTTCAGTTGATCTCATAAATTCCAAAGTGA
>NZ_QIMI01000164.1:0-3044 GCF_007050195.1 Sulfolobus sp. B1
TTGAGTAGTCTCACTTCATCTTTACCATTATTGTCTAGGTGTGATATAACGTATTGTGTATGAAATGGTGTTCTATCCACTGCAGTAATAGCTTGATCTCCTCTCTCCACTCTTAATGCTGGGACTATATCTACTTCTATTCCATTTACATTAACTATTACATAAGGATGTTCAGCGTATGCCAATACGTAGTTTAAATCTTTTATTCTATTTATTATATCTTTTAATGCTTGATTCTCTAAGTAATGTTTTCCTAACTCTTTAGGGTAAAATACGAATAAATCTATGTCTGTATCTTGTTTTAGCCAAGTTCCTTTTCTAAATGACCCTTCTATCTCGAAATCTAACCCTTTTAATCTTTCTTCTATTATTCTCAAGCTTTCTTTGATCTTTTCCTCATCTTCTTTAGATGGTTTGATTTGTGTTAATACTTCCTCCTCTATCAATTGATTTCACTTCAAATAGTTTATCATAAATAGGCCCTTTTGGAGTTAACGTACTTTTGAATAATATAACACTATTCACTTCAAACTTTCCAACTTCTGTAGTAGCATTGTCTTTGATAAGATCTATCAAATTTGTTATTGATCTGAAATCTTTAATTCTACCTAACGTTAAGTGAGGTACGAAATCTTTTTCGTCTTCTGGTCTTATTTTTCTCTTCAGCAACTCGTTGTATATTGTTTCTCTTATTTGTCTTAATTGTTCTTTACCTTCTGTTATACCTAACCAGACTACTCTTGGTTTGGTTATGCTAGGGAAGGCTCCTAGTCCCTTTAACGTTACATTAAATTTACCGAACTTTAATCCTTTCATTGAATCCTTCACGTCTTCTAGTCTATTATTGTCAACTTCTCCGAGGAATAGTAATGTTATATGAATATTATAAGGCTCTACCAATTTGATACTGGCTCCAGTATTTTTTAGCAATTCTAAAAATTCAACTATTTTAGGCATGTCTGGTATTTCAATACCTATGAAGAGCCTCATAATTTTTAAACCTCTACTTTAAGTTATCTGGTGGTCAAAAATTAAAGTCATTTTAGTAACTGGTATGCCTGGTTCTGGGAAAAGTGAATTCTCGAAGATCTTAAGGGAGAGAGGGGCTAAAGTCATAATCATGAGTGATGTGGTGAAGAAGAGATATGAAAAAGAGGCTAAGATAGGAGAAAGTTTAATGGATTTTGCTAAGAGATTAAGGCAAATTTATGGAGAGGGTGTGGTAGCAAGGCTTAGCGTTGAGGAACTCGATAGTAGCAAGTATGAGTTGGTAGGCTTTGATGGTGTCAGAAGTCTTGATGAAGTTGAGGAGTTTAAGAGGCTCTTAGGCAGTAAGACATATATTGTAGCTATTCATTCACCACCTAATATTAGATATAAGAGGATGATGGATAGGTCAAGAATGGACGATTCAAGAAATCTTTCAGATCTTTTAAGAAGGGATAGAGAAGAGCTAGGCTTAGGCATAGGCAGTGTTATAGCAATGGCAGATTATATGATAATTAATGACTCATCTTATGACGAGTTTAAAAGAAGGGCTAATGAAGTAATAGATAAAGTGTTAAAGAATGACTAGAGTTGTTGTAGAATGTGAAGTTAGACCATCAGAAGATTTAAGTAAGGTCTTAAGTGCAATTATTAATTTCTTCAATTACGATAAGATGAACGTAAGAGAAGAGGGAATAAGAAAGATTCTAGTCTTAGAGTCTAATACACTAAAGAGCTTAACGAAGTTTCACAGAGCGTTAAGAAATGAGAGAATCTTAGACTCAGCTAGAAGATATTTAATGAAGGGAATTATGGGTAATTCAATAAGTTTTATGATTCATAAGCAGGCTGCATCAGTTGGAGTTTTAAGCTTTGTCGATAGTGATAATGAATCTCCCTTAGGAGCCATAAAATTTTACATAGAACACTCTGACCCAAAAGCAGTGATCGACTGGCTGGCTCCTAAAACTGCACATGGAGTTCCATTATGGGATAATCCTATTCCTCCAGACTAACATTTATTTTATAGAAATGTATGATAGATCATCAGGTAAAATTGTATTATTGAATATTCTCTTAGTTTCTTTTAGGAACATTGTAGTATCTTCATATCTGGCACTAATATGAGTCAATGCTAATAGTTTTACGTTAGCTTCTAATGCTACTTTAGCTGCATCGATTGCGTTTGAATGACCATACGTATAAGCTGACGGTTCGTAAAGAAAGGTCGAGTCATGTATTAATAAATCAACACCTTTTACGGAATCAATTACTGATTGGCAAGGTGTTGTATCTCCCGTATATGCTACTTTTATACCCCTCTTTATGGTTAAGTAATCATCTGGTTTCAATATCTTACCGTTGTAATTTACTATATTACCTTCCTTTAATTGTCTAATTACTCTCCAGTCTTTTATCCCTTCTTTAACTAATTTTTCATTATCTATCTTTACCCTATCTTTCTCGCTTATAAAGAATCCCTGGGACTTAATCGTGTGGCAGGTCTTGAATGTTGATATTTTTATATCTGAGTCTTCATAACTATCTATAAATTCTAATTTGAAAGGTGGATAAAATTTTGAGTATTCAAAGGAATTATATAAGAACTCCTTGAGTTCTTTAGGTCCTATAAGGTATAATGGATCTCTTCTATCTAATAATCCCATAGTCGCTATTAATCCCAATAATCCGAATACGTGGTCTCCATGCATATGTGATATTCCAACTATTTTTATTGAATTTATTCCAAGTTTGTATTGCATTAAGGTATATTGAGTACCCTCTCCACAATCCAGTAGTATAGTATTTCTCTCTCTCTTGACTAAAAAAGCGGGTAGTCTTCTTCTTTTAGATGGAGATCCTCCACTAGTGCCTAAAAAATATACTTGGATCACCTTTTCTGCACCACATAAATTGCTCTAGTTAGACTCTTATGAGAATATAAGAAATGTATCTCCTTAAGCATAAAACTGTTTTCCTTTAACTTATCGGTGAAGTCAAACTTAGAGTCAGTTGCGAATACTAGAAAACTTCCCTTTTTTAATACTTCTGAGGCT
>NZ_QIMI01000165.1:0-2979 GCF_007050195.1 Sulfolobus sp. B1
TATGGTTAGGTTGGGACGGATTTAATGGAGGCGATCCAGGTGGTGCGACCATTGATGCTGCCATTGCTGTGCTTAATACCAATATTGCTACTGCAGTAAGTGCAGTAGTTTGGATGCTAATGGATATGAAGTTTTTCGGAAAGCCTACTCTTGTAGGTGCCACAAGTGGTGCTATAACTGGTCTAGTAGCAATTACACCAGCTGCTGGTTACGTTAATGGTTGGGAGGCAATGTTAATCGGTATAGCTTCTGGTAGTATACCATGGATGGCCTTATATTGGTTAGAGCCAAAATTAAAGGTGGACGATACCTTAGGTGTCTTTTCTACTCATGGAATAGCTGGAATTGTAGGTGGTTTGCTAACCGGAGTTTTTGCAAATCCTGCTGTAACTCAGTTTATTGCCCCTGGATTAAGAGGAGCATTATACGGTAATTGGTATCAATTAGGTATTCAAGCTTTAGCTGCGGTCATAGTATTTGTATATGATTTTGCAATAACTTTTGGCTTGCTAAAATTAATTGGACTATTTATTCCTTTGCAATCTCCACCTCAAGTATTGGCAATTGGTGATTATGCAGTACATGGAGAAGTTGCGTATTCTGAGTTATTAGCAGCAATCCCTGAAAGCGTTAAGCCTAAAGAGGCTGTTGAAGAAGCTAAGGCTATGGATGAAGAAACAAAGGAAAAAGGAAAAGATTAATAATAAAAATTTTTAATTCTTGTTACCCAATTAATTTAGTAAGTATTTTCTCTAAGTTATCTAGCTCATTATTATCCAATTTTTTCATAAATCTTTCTATAACTTCACCAAAGATTTTTCTGCTTTGTGCTAATTTCTCTCGTCCCTTATCAGTAAGCTCCACATATATAACTCTTCGGTCTTCCTCACTTCTTATCCTAGTTACGTAATTCTTCTCCTCAAGTCTATCTATAATACTAGTAAGTCCTGCTTTAGTTAGCATGTATTTCTCAGCGACTCTACTCATAGGAACCTTACCTTCTTCCTCTAGTGCGCACATAACCTTGTATTCAAAATAAGATAAACCTAGCTCTTCTAGAGCTTTATCTGCCTCTTTATTGACCTTTCTAGTTAATCCTACTATTAGATCCCAAATCTCTGAATACTTGTTAGTTAGCATCATAATTAAATATCTAACATTCAAAACAAAAAACTTAACTAATATTCTATCAGTGCTACAATGGCTCATCATAATTCTTGCCGCCCATCGATCATCATCTTAAACCATATTTTTTATCAAGTGTTAAAAACTTATCTAAGGAATTTTATGCATGGTAACCAATAACTATTTCACTCATATTTACATTGACAGTAATCCCATACTTTTAGAATAAGCTCTTTATAGCCTTAAATAATAAAACCATTATAATGCTGAGTAAGAGAGGGGGAATCATAAAGCTTACAATAGTCTTGATTTCGTTCCTATAGTTCGTTTCAACTCTCCTACTCACAAAATAGAAGGGATAAAAAGGAGTTTAAATTTTTATTATTATTACCATAAAAAATACATATTTCTTAATCTTGAAAAATTATAGAATTCCATTTTTGTATACTGAATTTTTCGAAAATTTTTAGTAGGGTGAATAGAATTACTTAAATAGTAGAGAGAAATTTCTCATTAACTTAATTAGTGAAATCTCAAATCTTTAATTGTAATAAAAAATTGAATTGCTAAGATTATGTATAACTTTGTGGCTAATGTACGTTCTATAGATATGGATGTATAATATAGAAGGTATAATATATCTCATACTCCCAGATTTCATATAAAAGTTTTGAGATAGATTTTTAATATTTTAAACAAGATTAAATATGTATGAAAGAAGTTGATTTAACATTAGAGAAGAGCGTTGATGTTAAGAAATTTCTAGTCATGCAATATATCCAAAGTAATGAAGATGAAATTATATTTAAGGTAGATAACGAGGGTAAGCAGATAGTTAACGATGTTTGTAGAGAATTAGAGTATGATTGTGAAACTTCAGAAAAAGATAATACATACTTGATTAAAATAAGGAAGGCAGTGGAACTTAGAGGGTCTGTCAGTGATGAGGCTAATATTCTTATTCCTTTGCCTCCAAAAAGAGTTTATGAGAAGATTTTGAATCCTGCTATATTAACTATCTTCATCCCTCAAATTAAAGGTGTTTCAATTTTGAAGGAGGGAGTATACAAGCTTAGAATTAGATGGGTCATTAGTTGGGACACACCATTAACTGTTTATAGTCTTAAACTAGATGAAGATAGATATATTATAAGATATCTCGCTTCTCAGAAAGTTTCTGTATTTACTATATTGTTTGGTTTCGATTTTTATTTAGCAACTGAGGGTAGTGGTAGTAGGATGAAGATGAAAGAATGGTATAAGGGACCTTTTAAGTCCTTGGCTAAAAGCGAAATAGAAAAACATTTAAGAAAGGCTAAGGATTCTTTACCAGATTTGCTAATCAAAGTTTAGCCTTCAATTCATTGATTTCTTCCGATAGTTTAATTATATCTGAAAGATCATTACTAATTTTATTGTTTTGCTTCATCAAATTTATTATATTAACTAGATCATCCCAATATCCGCTTGTAATATAGACTTCTGGGTTATATTTGTGCATTGTAATTATCTCCATATCTATTAATAATTTATTTAATATGCCCATGTTTTTTAATTCGTCTTTATATTTGGTAATTAAATCATTTAATGAGTCGAGAATAAGTTGAACATATCCAGCTATTTCTCTCATCTCTCTTTCCCCAGCCTTAAGAATTCCTTCCTCAGCCATTTTGGTCACCATTTAATACTTTTAAAGGAAAATTTATAAAATCAACTTTTTATTCTCCATTTTATATTCACTTTGACACTTCTCGTTAATGTGTCACGCATTGGACATCTTTTCTCAGCTTCTTTAATTAACTCGTTTATTCTCGTATCACTACTAGTTATAGATATCTCATAATTAACTTCTAG
>NZ_QIMI01000166.1:0-2972 GCF_007050195.1 Sulfolobus sp. B1
AATCATTTCCATAATCATTAATTATAACCTCCAAATTTTCAATATCACCTATAGAATACAGACTCATTGTGATGAAGAAGGTAGTCTTTCTTCCCAGTCTTCTATCTGAGAATATTGGTAACACTAAATCTCCGGCAAGAGTTGCAAAGGTTGGAGTTAGTAAAAATAGTACACTGTTCACGTTAGGATAGAATAAAGGTGCTATTGAGGAAATAACTCCCCACATGAAGTATCCTACGGCTAATGAGGCGAACATTAGAGTGTGAACTGCGGTCCATTTAGACTTATCAACGACTTTAAAAAGTTCCTCCATAAACTAAAATCTATATTAGAAGGTTATAAAGTTGATTATATTGTAAATTTGGTGTAATGATATTTTATAATGATTTTGGCTTACTCGAATTTTATATTATAATGAAGGATTTTTATATATTATAAATAATCTTTCCTTGGCAAAAAAGATAACGGAAAATATCTACTCAATTCAGAAATTTAATATTTAACATGTTAGTTAACTATGGGGTTTAAGGCTTAAAACATGAAGTATAACTATGTATTGATTATGATAGTTTCAGTGACTCCAGAACTAGCATTGGATGAAGTTCCCATATATGCTGGGGGTTTAGGAGTATTAGAAGGAGATAAGTTTATTGAAGCGTCAGAAAGTAAATTACCCTACACAGTAATCACGTTATTTTATCCGAAAGGCTACGCTAATTATTTCGTAGACGATGAAATAAGGGAAGAACTCTTAGATTATTCTGAAATAGAGAAAAAATTAAAAAGTGAAGGAGAAATTGAAATCAATACTAAACCGGGAAAGGTAAGATTACGAGTACTTACTTTAACTAAAGGTAATGCAAAGGCAGTTTTCTTTAAAGCTTTATCCCCAGATTGGGCTGTAAGAGTCACCAGCAGGTTATACGTTGATGAGGATAGATTTGATTATGAATACACTTACATCATATTAGCGAAGGCTTCTGTTGAGTATATTAATAGTTTGAATAATGTGAAAGCTGTTTACGCCCAAGAATCTTTAGCCGGTTTATCTCTAATACCACTTCACGGTAAGTACGAGACTCATTTAACGACACATACTCCCGGACCTTGGGGTCATCCCTATTTTTCTTCCCAAACACTTAAGGACGAATTTGGAATAGAGGCTCAAGGGGATGTAATGCTTACAAGACTCTTACTGAAATACGCTGATTATGTTCACACAGTATCATATAAACATAACCATTTAACTAAACTTATGTTGCCTGAAGCTAATCCAACGCCTTTAACCAATGGAGTTAGTTTTACCAGATGGATGCATGATGAGATTAGAAAAATCTACAGTCAGAAAAAATATGAAATGCTAGTCAATGCTAAAAAGAAGGCTAAAGAAGACTTGTTGAAGCTATTAAACAATTATAAAAAAGTGAACGGAGACTTCATTGTTGTCTGGGCTAGAAGGATAACCAAGTATAAGAGACCATATTTTATTACCAGACTGATAAGGGAAGTGGGAAGGGACTTAAACGTCACGTTTATAGTTGGTGGGATAGCTCACCCTAAAGACCCAGAAGGAATAGGATATATGAGAGAGTTCAACCAATTGCAAAGGGAATATAAAAACGTAGTGTACGTATATGACTATAACCTTAGCAACGCGAAGTATGTTTTATCAGGTGGAGATTTATTATTATTCACTCCATTTTCGAGTTGGGAAGCATGCGGAACTAGTTATATGAAAGCTGGGATTAATGGAGTACCTACATTATCGTCCAGAGATGGTGGAGCTTTAGAAGTAATCATTGACGGTTATAACGGTTGGCTATTTGGAGATGATATTAGGGAGTTCGTTGATATATATAATTCTCAAAAGGCTAAGGAAATTGATGAGAGGGATTATAAGGAATTTAAGAGTAAATTTTTACGTATTTTAGAAAAGGCTGAATCAGATAAGGATTGGTATAACGAGGTGATCAAAAACGCTTTTACTTCCTTTACGTCATACACTAACATTAAGAGGGTACTAGATATGATATATTAGATTATGAGGAACGAACTTTATACACGAAAAAGAGAACACTTTAGGGAGGAGGTCAGTTTTATTAAGTACCTAGGAGTAACCCTAAGCTAAGTGTTGAAAAAGTATTTATTTTAAGGCATGAATAATGGTTAGGAAAAAGTTATGATTAGAGCTAAAAATGTGTTTATTGGTTACAGTGACACTAGACCTATTTTAAGGAACATTAATTTAGAAATTAATAAAAATTCTGTACTTATAGGACCAAATGGCTCTGGTAAGACAACTTTCATTAACGCCATTCTAGGAATAGCTAAGGTGATAAAAGGAGAATTAACTGTTTTCAATAAAGAAGTATCAAAACTCCGTAATTTCATCGGGATTTCCTCTAATAACATCGATTTTTACAAAATAATTTTAGGAAAGGTAAAAGACATAATAAGAATATATGCAAGCCTTAACAATACAAGCGATGAAAGTATAATAAGTTTTCTCAAGTTCTTTAACTTCGATTCTTTTAATAATAAGATAAACGAGTTAAGTCTAGGTCAGCAAAAGATTTTAGGTAATGCACTAGCTTTATCTTTCAACTCTAAGCTAGCTTTATTAGACGAGCCGTTTGAGAACCTAGATCCTCTTAGAAGATTGAAAATGGTTAAGGTTCTTAATCAAAAGAGGGATGGAATTGTATTATTGACCACTCATGAGATGGATTTAGTTAAGAGGCTAAAGGGCTGGGACTTATACTTAGTATATAACGGAAGTATTTACGGTCCGTTCAATGCTGAGAAGGTAAATAGTCTCTACGTTAACAAGGGTAAGGTTGATAATGCTTTGGCGATAATAGATACTAATACGTATTGTATATCAATAACAGAAGGTAATGGAGAGCTTCCACTTTCATCTATAGGTGATATTGAAAATTTGGAGGTTATAATTAATGATTATGGAAATGATT
>NZ_QIMI01000167.1:0-2929 GCF_007050195.1 Sulfolobus sp. B1
GACTTAATCATATTCGACTTGAAGAGAAACGTTAGAGAGAATATAATTTCATTTCCCAACTCTGAGGAGTACCCTGCAAGTAATAATTGTGTTGGAGATGATGGGAGTATTATCTTCATTTCTAACAAGGATGACTTCTTTAACGTAGGTATGTGGAAGGAAGGAGAGAAATGGCTGATTAAATCCAATCATGATAAGCTCGAAGCTACGTTCTTTAAGGGTAAGTTATTTTATGTAGAGGATTTTGAGGAGACTGAACGTTATGTGTACCAGGCTGTAAAACAGCTTGAACTTGACCTTGAATTATTACTACAGCGTTTTCAGTGGGCTGTACGATTATTATCGACTTAGAGGTTATATTTTCTTTAGGATATCTGAAGACTATTACATCCGGAGCCATGTAAGATGCTCCATTTTCTAACTCAGTACTTATTACTTGTCCTCTGATTGAAATCGACATATTTATCACTTCCATTTTTGAGTTCAAATTAAAAAATTTTTCTATCTATATTCTTGTGGGAAAAATAGCTTATCTCTAGAAATTAATACTTGTCTTATCTGATTTAATAGCAGGGGAATTTGCTCTAAGTTATCAAGAGATGAAGACAAGTTATAAACTTGATTTGCTAAGGAAATCATTTCCAAATCATTTTTAACTATCTCATCTAATTGCTCAGTCTGAATCTTATACCTAGCATAAACATCAGCTCCTCCACCTTGAGAAGATAAGATGATTCCAATCAAAGTTCTAATCTCAGAAATTATGAACTCTATACGCTTAAGTATAGGAGAAAACGGATTTGATGAAACTATTTGCGATTCCATCATTGACAAGTTATTAATCGCATTTTGTAACTTAGAAATAGTAGATTGTCTAATTAGAAAATCGTCTTGTCTAATTAAGTCCTTTACCTTATATCCCCTATAGCCTGGCACAAGGAGTTGTAATTGTTCCAAAGGTGTTAGTTCTTTAGGCATACATATGAATTCCAGTTGTAATTTTAAAAGTTTATGGTCATTCAAATACAACTATATTGTAACAGCTTAATATAGCCATAAACTTACAAAGTAGGGAAAGCCTCGCCTTGGGAAAAGCTTTTAGTGAAGGAAAATCATTGAGGGAAGTCAAAAAGAGGTAATGAGAATGTCTTCCTCCTCAATAATAGCCTTAAGGAGAGTGGGGAAAAGGGATAGGGTAATATGGCTGAAGACCAAGCTTTCGCTGAACGAATGGGCGTAAAAGCCCAGTAGCTATGAAGGTGGTAAACCAGTTAACCACACTAAGGGAACTCTCTAAGGGGAAGAGGTCAGACATCCTTTCCACACTTCATAAAATTACGTTTAATCTTTCTCTCACGAGTGTAGAGAAAATTTTAGTGGAAAATGCTCGTTATACTTTTCACTTATTCCAGTGTTTAGATCTCAGCAGTTTTTTATTTTAGAGGCTTTTTAATCTTTATACATGAATTATATCTCAAAAAATTTTGATAAAAAATTTTAGATCAATTCATTCCCACTTAACCTTATATTCATGATAAGGAGTCTCATCTGATGCCTCTTGTATAGCCTCTTCAATCTCCTTTTTATCCACTTCTCCTTTGTACCTTATAGTTACGTGAGCGATGAAGTGACTATAATCTGGCTTGATTGATATCTCCTCTATCCCTTTAACAGTTTTTAACGCTCTCCTAACCTTATTAACACAGTTATCACACGTCACACCTAACACTTGAAAGCTCATTTCTTTTCCTAGATTAGCTAATATCTTATCTATTCCACTCATATGTTTATATTGTTTAATTTGGTTAATAAACTTTAAATTCCTCTACTTTAACTCATTTAGGATAATTCTATAATTTGAGAAATTACGTTTAATTATCAGTCCACTCTTTTAAACATAATACTATCTATCATTGAAGATTTTATGGCTTATTAAACGTTAAAAATGATCGTGAAAACGTGTTTTAGCATTAAACATTTGAGAAAAATTCATGAAGAATTAATTTCTCTCCTAGGTAACTCCCAGTTAAACCTTATGGCTAATATTCTTAACGTTAGTGTTATTAAGAAGGAAAACTCCAATGCGCTAGCTTCATTAAAAACACTTCTTACAGCGAAGTAGATTAATGAACCTATTATGGCTGCAGTAGCGTAAAATTCCCTTCTTAATACCAGAGGAGTCTCATTTGATAAAATGTCCCTTATAACTCCTCCTCCTACAGCTGTAATTGTACCTATGAACATTACTAATAAAGGATTTGGAGAGATCGAGTAAGCTAACGACGCTCCAGCTGAAGCAAATGCAGCTAATCCTATAGCGTCAGCGTAAATTAGTGGTTTTTTAACATTAGTAAAAATCTTATAGAAAATGAAAGTGGCGAGACTTGATAAAAAGGCGGTTAGAGGATAGGGATAGTAAACTAAGTTAATAGGGGGAGTCTTCCCTAATAATAAATCAGCAATTATCCCTCCTCCCAAAGCCGTGGAAAAGCCTAAGACCAATACCCCCAAAATATCCATGTCTTTCTTAATTCCTTTTAAAGCTCCAGAAATCGCGAAAGCAACTATTCCTAACGTAATTAAATACTTCAAATATCACGAGATGATAAGAATTTTGAAAAATTAAAAAGTTTGCTCTTAAACTCTTTTGAAACTAACAATAAAGCTCTTCAACAAACATGAAGCCCTTTCTACTGTACTTTTGATCCCCTCCCGCATTACCTTCTTTTTATCAATACTTCTTATCAGTAATTGTAGCCCTTTTAAGAGTGATTGCGAAGAGTCTTTTGGAAAATTATCACTTAAAAAAGTTCCTAAATAACTTTAATCCATACGCTTACAGTGGGAGGAGACGAACTCTACAATTCTTTTAACGGCATCAACTTCATTCTCCTTCTTAGCAAATCCGTGCCCCTCATCCTTATATATC
>NZ_QIMI01000016.1:0-20929 GCF_007050195.1 Sulfolobus sp. B1
ATGAAAATAGAAGGTTTGTAATAAAATATGGTAACATGCTAGACTATGGTCCATGCCCACCTCCACCAATACCTGCTATATATGTTAAAAGTAGTGATTTCAACAAGATAAGAGGTAAGTGCAGAATAATTATTGAGTCTGAAATAAATCCTTATGCAACTGGATATGTAATTGAGGGAATAACTAACGCTAGAAATGAGAATACCGTGGTCCACATAACCTCCCATCACGATCATTGGCTAGCTGGCGAAAGGGACGATTTATTAGCTGTTTCACTTTTACCAGAATTTAGATCAAATCTTTATGAGACTCATTTAATATCCTATACCGCTGAGGAATCCGGATCTATTTACTTTTCCACTTTCTCTTGGTCTTACGGATCAAGAACTTTTCTCAGCAATCTAGGTTCAGAAGATTTGGATAATATTTTGATTAATATTAATTTAGATAATATAAGTGAGTATGAGATTATAATAAAAACTGTTCCGGGTTTGAAAGACTTGTTTAGCGGATTATATACTACTAATATAATTGACGTACCAGAAATTTATACTGATAGTTACTCATACATAAGAAATGGTATACCCAGTATAGACATAGGAAGTAAGAATAATCCTCACTATCATGGCGAGTTTGACAAAATAGATCCAAATGATAGTAAGATAATTGGTAATATAAATTTAATTAAGAATATTATATCAAAAATTATAAATAATAATATATATTATAACTTTAATGACATGATAGAGCAAGTTAAAAATAGTATGCTATATGCTCATCCACCTTTAAAGACTTATCTAGTGAATTTAATAGATAGGTTAAGAGATAAAGATATCTACGTATATAGAAATTTGCTAAAATTTTACGGTGGAATTTTAGATATCGAGGAGAATTATGCAAACGTTAAACTATTTCACAAAAGTTATGGGATTGAAGAAATGATAAAGAGAAAATCAACGATATGTATTGAAAACTTCCAATGCCTAGAAAAACCTAAAGAATCCAGTAGTACTTATTATCGTTATTTCACATATTATCTTAATGAATTAAAAGAGGACGTAACGAATGAATATACAGACCAACTGTACTTATTGTTAAAGAAATTCCTCTAACTGTGTAAGAGATGTTACAACGAAGTCTGCGTATAACTCAGCATTCTTCACCTTAGCTTCTCTATCAACTAAAACAGAATACATACCAGCTTTCTTCGCCGCTAAACAATCTTTTATGGGATCATCTCCTATGAAAAGGCAGGAATTAGGACTTACTGATACCCTTTCACAAGCAATTATGAAAGGTTCAATATTTGGTTTAGGTTTTATACCTCCTTCCCCTCCAATAATTATAACATTAAATTTATCAATTAATGGAAAACTCCTTAATCGCTTACTTTTATTTCCTCCTTCTCCATCGCTATTTGTTATTATGCCCAATTTGTAACCTTTGCTACTTAAATATTCTATAAGTTCTTTAGCATCCTCATAAGGTTCAGTTTGCCCCGCGATCGACCAATATAGGCTAGTCCAATCATATAATTGAGACCTTTCTACTTTTTCTACGTTTAATAGACTAAGCACATTTTCCCACCATTTATTTCTGTCATATTCGCCCTCCCTATCCAATCTGTTACTTTCAGCATCAACTAATCTCTGGATTATGGTAATATCTATTTCGTATCTATAATTTTCTTTAATATAATTATACATATCCTTAGCAACTGTCCTTAAAGCCTCTCTTGATCTACTATCAAAATTAATTAAGGTATTATCGAAATCAAAAAACACAGCCTTTACGTTGCTGAATATTGTATTATCGGAAGACAAAATAATCACGAGAGGAAATCTTCTACTTTAGGTAACTCTTTTGGTAATCCTTTTCTCTCTCTGATCTTACTTACTACATCTAACAGTATACTATCAGGTACTGGTGCCCATCTACTAAATTCAGTACCCCAGAATGCTCTCCCACCAGTTGCACCTCTTAGCTCGCTTGCCATATCGTAAGATTCTGAAACTGGAACCTCTGCGGTAATTCTCGACATATTGGACACTTGTGAAACATCGAGGATCTTCCCTCTCTTTCTAGTTATTACTGCTGTTACGTTACCTATCAGGTCAGCTGGGGCTCTTATATCAAGTTTTTGGATAGGCTCTAAGAGAGTAGGTCTTGACGTTAAGAAACCAGCAAAGATGGAATTCCTTACTGCAGGGTAAATTTGGGCTGGACCTCTGTGAGCTGGATCTTCATGTATTACAGCATCATGCATTATAACTTTTACTCCTCTAATCGGTTCATGTGCTAGTGGTCCCTCCCTCATAGCTAACCTGAAACCTTGAAGTACTGTATCAATGACTTCTCTTAAGTGTTGCACACCGCTTGTCATATCAACAAATACGTTTACGTTTTCATCTATTGCTATTATTCTCTTAGCCTCGTCATAATCCCAGTCAGCACTATCTCTTAATATTTTAGCCATTTCCTTACTATCCATATCTTCCCTTATTGTTCCATTACTAATCAGCTCAATGGTCTTATCATTTAACGGTTCAACACTCAAATAGAACTTGTTATGCTTATTTGGTGACTTCCCTTCAAATACTTGACTCTTGGCTCTTATGCTTTCTCTATATACTACTATTGGTGGTGTTGTTACTACATCAATACCATAGTTTTCTCTCAATAGTTGTAACGATACTTCTAAGTGAAGGAATCCCATGCCAGATAACAGATATTCGCCTGTTTCTTCATTTATTTTGACTACTAAGTTTGGATCTTCAATACTTAATTTCCTTAATGCATCAATCATCTTTGTTAAATCTTTTGGATTCTTAGGCTCTACTGCTATTGTTACTACTGGTTCCGAGATATAATGAAGTCTTTCAAAACTTCCTTGAACTGAATTAAAGGCTACAGATATAGCAGTCTCACCTGATCTAGCTCTATCTAAGCCTAATACTGCTGCAATATTTCCTGCTGGTATCTCTTCCGCAAGCTCTCTTGTCGGTCCCATATATAGACTTACTTGTAAAATTCTCTGCGAAGTCTTTGCGTTAACTAACCATAATTCTTCCCCAGATCTGAGAGTTCCAGAGAATACTCTACCGGTTGCTACTAAACCTGCGTGTGGATCCACTTTCATATCTGTTATCATGAAAACTACTGGTCCGTTAGGATCTGCATTTAACATTGCCTTAGCCACTTCGCTATCTAAGTCACCTTTCCAGATCTTAGGAATTCTGTACTTTTGCGCCTCTAGAGGATTAGGAACGAATTTGATTGCCGCATCAAGTAAAGCTTCGTGGATTGGAACTTGTGAGGCTAGCTCCTCAATTTTGGATTTATCAGAGGCAGTATATGCATCAATTACATGCTTCATGTTAATTCCTTTCTTCTGTGCCATAGGTAAACTAAACCCCCATTTGTCTTTGGCTGAACCGAAAACTACATTACCCGCTTGTGGATTTATCATCCATTTTTCTTTGAACTCTGGCTCTCCATACATGTCAATTAAATTGTTAAATTGCCTTATTATATCTAGTAATCTATTTAGCATTTCTTGTGGGCTTAACTTTAACTCCTTTACTAATCTATCAACCTTATTTACAAATAGTATTGGCCTAACTCTTTCTTCCAGACTCTGTCTTAGAACAGTTTCAGTTTGTGTCATTATACCCTCAACTGCATCAACAACAACTATCGAACCGTCAAGAACTCTTAAACTTCTTGTAACTCTTCCACTAAAATCAACGTGGCCTGGTGTATCGATTAAGTTAATTACATATCCTTTGCCTTCTGCTTCGTGATATAGACTTATGTTTGCAGCCTTCACTGTGATTCCTCTTTGTTGCTCTACATTCAGATAGTCTAACGCTAATGCCTCACCAGCCACTTTTGGTGAAATTATTCCAGAGGCTGCTAATAAAGTATCACTGGTAGTAGTCTTTCCATGATCGACATGGGCGATTATCCCTATATTACGTACTCTCGTTCTATCCTTCATTAAGCTGAGTACTTGCTCTACTGTCTTATACCTAGGCAACTAAAACCACCTACTTCTTGCACATAAACTTATTAAGACACATATTAAAAGGTAATGCACAAAAATCAATCTAAAAAATCTAAAGATAATCGAACAATGAAGAACCTTTCTTTTTATCTTCAGATTTATTATCTGTATTAGTTTGTGAATAATAAGTCCTTAAAATCTTATATATTTCCTCAGCTTTTTTTCTACTTCCAAGAGCTTTTTCCAGTTCAGAAATTGAAGCATTACAAATATTCTGAATAGTTCCAAATCTATTTAATAATCTTTCAGCTAGTATCGTACCCACACTAGGTAATGATTCAACAATGTATAATTGAATATCACTCACACTATTCAGCTTTGATTTGTTATGGAGATTAATCTTTCTATTATAGTTCTCCGAAGATAACTGAAATTTTTCAGCTAATTTCTTTAATATTTCTGATGTATCTCTTTTGTCTCTAGAGTAGATCACTTTTACATCATAATCTAGTGTGAGTGAAATTAACGCGTTATTTATTGCCTTCCATCTATCAGTTATTTTTCTAATTAAGTTAATATCACCCTCCAGTATCAGTATTGGGACTCTGTAGGAATCTGATAACCTAGAAATCTGATCAAAAAATCTTTTATCAAAAATAGAGTTAATTAAATCAGGCACAGATTTTCTCTCTATAGCAACACCATCTGCCACTACGTAGTCAGCAACTTCAAGTTGGCTAAATATTACTATTAAGCCTAATTCTTTAAGTAACTCTGGTATACCGCTTGCTTTCTCTCTATCATCAACATAAATTCTAATTACCATAGGTCAATATAATTAATCTTTTCCTAGGCTTTTATACCCGATTGCCCTCCTTGTGGATAATATTTAGACAACATCTCGTTGATCTTTGCTTGGAGATCCTCAAGCTGTTTCCTTAATATACTTTCTTGTTTCTGATATGTACGTGATCTTAATTCTAGTAATTCTTTTCTATCATTTAATTCCTTTTCTACAGAAGCCTTATCCGACTTAACCAATAAATTACCAACTATCTTATAAATTGTAGCCTCAGCTGTAAGATTAGCTAACTCGTCTAAGACTCTGTTAATTTCCCTTAGCTCGTTTTCTATCGTAGATTTCTCTAACAGTAATCTATCTAATTGGTTTTTCAATTGTTGAAATTTCGCTAATTGGGTTTGAACTTCTGGGGGTAATTTTTCAGCCAAACTCATTTCACCTCTTCCAATGACTTTAGAATTGTATATAACCAGAGTATATAAGAGTTCATTATAGCTCTTGTCCTTGTTAGTGTAGGCGAGTTAATTATAATTCTAAGAGGATCTCTCTCAATTTTAACATATTTCGTATCTATTTTCTCAATTATTATTGAATTATAAATAATATCTTCAATATTCTTAAATTTCTCTGCATCGTCTGCTTCATCTTTTAACTTAATCTCTACTAGTGCCATAATTCTAAAGAAATTCTTAAGAACTTATTATTATTTTTATCCATAAAAGTGACCTCACAAAGATTACTGTCAACTTGTTTAAAAAATGATAGAATTTTACAATTATTCTTAGACTCTGACAAAATCGGATATCCAAGATCTAGTATAAAATCTTTGACGAAAGCACAAGTATTGTATAAAATACATATGGAGCCTCTCTCTATCTCATTTAACGTTATACCAAAATCGGAAGGAAGAGAAATTCCTCTAATCTTAAATATATACTTGGGTGAGAGCATTACTAAATCGTAAAGTATCATCTTATATGGATTACCTTTTAGTGTACTGATTAATAGTAAATATGGGGAATGAAGGGATAATGCTAATGCAAAAATTTCCTTTAAATCCCTTCTACCTCTATTTATCTTTAGAGAATCGGGTATAACAATTTCTAACGTGTTTAAAAAGTTCCTAACTCTAATATTAGCATCCCGCGAAGATGTTATAATAACGTTAATAGGGCGTATATGCAAGCCCTGCCCACTTTGCTCCACATTTCCTACAATACCAAATGCCAGATGCCAACCTAACAACTTTTCCAGCTGTCTTACAATAAGGACATTGATGATCTTGATACCTTCTCTCCATTATTTCTTTCCATTTCTTTCTTATCGTAGATCCATATCTTGGCCCAAATCTCCCAGCTATACCAGTTACCTTACCCATACTCTTTCACCTTATCTAAATATTTAATTGCTTTTTAAGTTCTTCTATTAACTTAGCTGCTGCTACCCGTGCTATATTCTCGGCTTGATCTATATCTTGTATCAGTAAACTTCCCTTTCCAGATTTCTGTATACCCACTATTTTATAATCAGCTGTATATGAAAATGAAATCTTAGCTTCTATTATCGATTCCTCCTCTAAATCTGGATCAACCACTAAGTATTTATCTACCTTACCTAGTGATACAGAAACCACAGGGTAGTTCATGGGTAATTTTCCTATTTTTTCTGACTTATTAATAGATATTGATCCATTAGACTGCTCTACCTTATACACAGATGTATTATATAGAGCAGCAATTGATGCTAACATACACGCGTCTAATACATTACCATTATAATCTAATACGTAGACGTCTAACCAAACAGTCCATACACTTTTACCTGGCTCAATGACAAGCTTTGTTAAATCGATAGCCTTTGAATCCCTTAAACTTCTATCTATTACCCTAGCCAATTCTATCGCATTTTCATCTGGAGGACCAGGTTCAAAAGTTTCATAAGCTAGTGGTAAGAGTTCCACATTAACTATTAAATTTCCTTGATTTGGAGTATCTTCATATGGCTTACCTAGCTCTAATTTTACACCGGCTAAAACCATCGTATTTCCCAGTTTTACCAAAGCAGACCCATCGGCCTTCTTAGCGTAATCAACAGTAATAGAAATTGGCCTATACTCGTTTAATTTCCTTCCATCTTGTCTAATGCCTTTATCAAATAGGCTTATAATACTTTCTTTCTTTATAATTGGGATTACGTTTTGATTAGAAGGCGTTGCAGACATAATTATACTCCCTCCTCCTTGAATTCTATAAATCTAGATCTTAACGCCTCCTTCTCAAGGTTATATATAACGTTTATACCCTTAATAGCTAGATTCAAGGCTTGTCTAAATTCGTCTGGACTCATATTTCCATTAAGCTGAAATAAAGTAACTTGATTTAATGAAGGCATTATCGCGATAGGCATATCTGCCTCTCCCCACATATCTTCAGGCTCGTTTAAGTCTAATACTATCACTCCATCTGCTTTGCCTACTGCAACACCTGCTATTAGATTTTTCATAGGTATTCCTGCGTCAGCTAAAGCCATAGAAGCAGCCATCAATGACACTAATCTTGATCCTGCATCAGCTTGCAATACTTCTGTGAATACATCTATAACCGTTCTAGGGAATAAATCAACTAGCACAGCTGATTCAAGCGCTTCACGTATAACTTTCGATAACTCTATTTCTCTTCTACTCATCACAGGGTTTTTCCTATCATCGGTGGAAAATGGAGCCATATGATATCTGACTCTTAATACAGCCCTATCTGGTAAAGATAAGTGTCTAGGATGCATTTCTTTAGGTCCGTAGACTGCAGCTATTACTTTTGTATTACCCATCTCAAATATAGCAGAACCATCAGCATTTTTCAAAACGCCTAATTCTATTCTTATATTTCTTAATTCATCTGCCTTTCTACCATCTAGTCTTTTTCCGTCATCAAGAATTAATCGTGGTTTCTGAATTTGAAGCACCTTTTTCACCCAGTTTTTCTTGTATGAATTTCTTAATTCTATCAGTTAATCCTTTTATATGTGACTCACTTTCAATCTTTCGTATAGCCTCAATTAGAACTTTTTCAGCTAGCTGGGAAGGACAATTAGCTAAGATCCTCCCATTATTAGCTACTAACATACTACATCCACTTTCTAACGTTAATGTTTCATACATACTCCTATTTTTACCTATTACACGAGGTACTTTTACCGGCATAATATCAACTACAATTCCTGAGGTTACTCTGCCTAAATCCTTTCCCTTAACTGAAAGAACTGGATCAATAGTTCTATCGTAGTTTTCGACTTTAGCTATTACATAATCTCCAATATCTAGATATTTCCTTAAATCTTCACCCGGCGTAACAGGTCTACCCAGCAAATTAGATGCGGGCAAGTAGGCATGATATGGGGCTTTAATGTCAACGATCCATCCATATATCTCTATATCATCTATTAAACCGATTACAATATCCCCTACTTTAGGATAATAATACGACCCTTCCAAGGGTATTATTTCAAATTGCGAATCTTTAACATCAAATAATCCTACTATTGTTGAATAGTACTTATTGCCAATTTTCAAGACATATGGACTCCATGGAATCTGAAAATCTCCTTCAGCTATTAATTCGCCGGGAACTACTATTGATCGAGGTTGTAACAAAATTTTTTGTTGGCTCATCTCATCTCACTTGTATAACTTTTACTTCTACTTCACCTTTAGTTAATCCATTTAATTTATCTATAACTTCTTGCTGAGCACCAGCAGGTATTTCTAATTCGGCTATTAATGTCCCATCTTCTAACCAATTCGACTTTTTAACATCTCCTAAATTATGAAGCTGTGATTTAACTTTCGAACTATATTGAGATGGAACCTTAATACTGATTAAAGCTCTCGCAATCTTTATAGGTATTATTCTAGAAATCTCTTTCACTATCTGCATTGCTTGAGATTCAACATCTCTATTTAAGTCTATTTGAACCCTTGCTTGTTGCATTGCTATTTCTATCCTTGTTGGGGGTATAGGTAAATTAGTCTTTGGGTCAACGGCATTCCTATGAATAAAATCTATTATTTGCTTCCTTTTAGTCTCAACCATTTCCTTTCGTTGCTCGGTTGTTACTGGTAACTCGCCCTTCATTAAAATTTCCTTAACAATTGTCTCAAAATCTGTAGTGCCAAAAACTTTCTTTAGTGAAGATGGTGAGGCTTTAAGCCCCTTTTTAACATCTTTATAGATGGTATCCGAAATAACTATATCCGATAAACTAATACTCTTGCCACTTCTGAAAGCTAACGCTTCTTTTGGCTTAACTAAAATTTCAAATCTTTCACCTTGAGCTTCATACTTAACTACTACATAATCACGCTCCTTAGCCATAAAAAAACTTCACCTTTTATCTTATAATTTCTGTAAATATGTGCTTTTCTCCTCATTGGTCATCTTAAGAAATACGCCAGTCTGTGTAGACGCATATCCTATTTCAACTGTGCTAGGAGTTAATCTCTCATTAGGTTTTAAGGTAGACATCAATGCCCTTAAAGCCAAAAGTATAGTTTCATCCATACTCATATCTTCTTTGTAATTCTTTTCCAAGAACTCAGTTGCCGTATAATAACCTTGACCTATAGCAACAGCATAATATGGCATAAATTGTCCACTGGGCTCAGTCATGTAAAGTTTAGCCGTGCTCTTATCTATACCTGCTATTACTAAAGCCACACCGAAAGGTCTTACGCCACCGTGTTGAGTGTACATTTGTTTCACGTCAGCAACGGCTTTAGTTAGGTAATCTATACTTATTGGCTCATCATAAATCAATCTGTGTTGTAACGCCATATTTCTAGCATAATCGATAAGAACTCTACCATCAGACGCTAAACCGGCAAAGCTGCAGCCTACGTGATCATCTATTAAAAAGACCTTCTCTATATTGTCGACATCAAGAAGATTTTGAGCACGCCTTTTTTCACTAGCTATTACCACACCGTTCTTTGACTTTAACCCTATAGCTGTCCAACCTTTCTTAACTGCTTCAAATGCATAATCTACTTGATATAGAGATCCGTCTGGTGAAAATATAGTTATGGCTCTATCGTATCCCATTGCTGCTGGTCCAAATGCCATATATTATCCCATCAAATACTAAGTAGTCCCTAATTTTAAAAATATTGTTCAGCTCGTCGCAGAGATCATCACTTCGCAGTCTGGAGCGGCTTCATCATTTAATACCAATTATCTTTTTCGCCCTTTTTAAACTACTCGTTGTTCTTCTGGGCACCACAAGTGCCTTAGTTCCACTAACTTCCTTCACTAAAGGTATACTAGCTATTACAACCTTATACCCAGCTCTATTGGTCGATATAATGCCCTCTTGAGTGTCCTCTCT
This sequence comes from Sulfolobus sp. B1, assembly GCF_007050195.1. Taxonomy (NCBI): domain Archaea; kingdom Thermoproteati; phylum Thermoproteota; class Thermoprotei; order Sulfolobales; family Sulfolobaceae; genus Sulfolobus; species Sulfolobus sp. B1. The sequence goes on from NZ_QIMI01000016.1 coordinate 10,188, forward strand.
GAAGAATATCACTCTAGGATTAGCTATTTCTAACCATATGCTCCCTAATAGTTCCTTAACCGCCTTACGTATTTCTTTCTCCACGTCAATTCCTTTCACATTTTTATCTGATATAACATAAAATACAATGTATCTCTTTGACTTAGAAATTTTTTTATTTTTTACAATCTTTACATTTAATAGCTTTCTTGAAATATACAAGAATGTGAGAGTAACTAGCCAAACAATTATTATAACGTCAAGTCCTAATTGCCATATATTCATTTAACAACTTTATCGGATTTAAAAGTGCAAACTTAAAAGCTTCCTCTTCATCAGCCCCAAGAATATTTAGGTAATCTATTTTAGAAATTGGACTCCATAACTCATTATAGTCTTCGGCATAAGAGGAGAAAATTACATTCGGAATCCATTTATAGGCATACATCAGCATTCTGTAAACTACTATTCTTGAGGATTTTAGAGGAACTTCAACAAATTTATTATGAAACCTAATTAAATTTAGCATAGTTTTTTTAAGGACTTTTATATTTTCCCCATCTATAACAATTACGTTTACACGTTTATCAATAATGGAATACCTTAGAGAATCTAAAGATAGAGGTTTTATGAAAATTAACTGTTTTCTTTCCCTTTTGAGATTTGCCAGAGTTCTCCTTAGTGCATCGATACTATCAGTCCTAATGGTAATCCTCTTAATACCTACTTTGCCATCCTCAGCGAAAGTTAAGTTATATCCCAGTTTTTGAGCATAAGGGAAAACGTCAGAATTTAGTATACATGGTTCTATCACTAACAACTTTTCTAAACTCCTCCTTTATGTTTTCAAAGGAATCATTAAAAGATAATACAACTCTTATTATATCGTCCCCCTCCTTTAAAACTAGCCTATTCTCAGCTATAATCCTTTGTTTATCAAATCTCAGATATAATTTACGAGAATCCCAGTGGGATTCAAACGTAGCGAAAAGGAACATTAAATCTGTAGGTTCCATCTTACTAAGAATAGTTTTCAAAAGATCATTACTATTTTTTCTGTCAAACTTGTATTCAATAATTATTATTTTATTCTTATAATGGCCAGTAACTATTGTTTCGCTCTTTTTCGAACTTAAAATAGAAGGAGCAAAAAAATTTTCCACAGAGCTAATTATTCTGTTATAATCTTCCGTTTCATGGACAAATATTGAAACAATAGCTTGATTCACTCTCATGATTACTTTCCTGGTATCCTATCGTACTCTTGTAACCTATTATACTTGTTAGCTTCATGACGCTTCTTCTCTTCCCTTTCTTTAATTTTCTTATTCCACTTGTACCTAGTAGTTCCTTTTAGTCTTCTAGCTTTCCTTAATCCTCTAACTTTCTTACCCGCTGATGTTAAACCTCTGAAAACTCTACGCCTATTAGCGGGATCTTGAAGCCACTTTAAATTAGGATCGTTCTTTATTACTGGATGAGATGGATCAACAAGAATTACTTCGTAATATTTATACAAACCATCTTCTGCAACGTAGTAACTGCCTAAAACTTCTAAGTTAGGATATTTTCTTGCCGCTTTCTCCTCAGCTATCCATCTGTATCCCTTAGATGGAGAATAACCATAAACACCCATCCTTTTAGGTCTTCTACCTTTATTTGGTCTTATCTTATTTGAACCTCCCCTTCTAACCCTTACTCTAACTACTATGAAGCCTTGTTTGGCCTTATAGCCTAAGGCTCTGGCCCTATTTAATCTCGTAGGTTTAACAATTCTAACGATAGAGGGCTGTTTTCTCCATTCAATTAATCTCTGCCTTATCACACTTTTTTTCCACTCATCAGATTGCCACGTATTCTCTACATGGTGGTACATTGATAATGCCATCTTTTATCCAAATTATTAGCTAAACAACTAATTAATAAAAGTGTCCACTAATCAGAATCATATGATAAGCATAGGAATAGTTGGAAAAACAAACGTAGGAAAGAGTTCTTTCTTTAGTGCAGCGACTCTAAAAGATGTAGAAATAGCCGATAGACCATTCGTTACTATTAATCCTAATGAAGCAATAGGGTATGTAAAAGTTAGATGCGTGCATACCGAATTTAATGTAAAGTGTAATCCTAAAAATTCAGTTTGTATAGATAATTATAGATTTATACCAATAAAACTAGTAGATGTCGCTGGGCTTATCCCTGGGGCACATGAAGGAAGGGGCTTAGGCAATAAATTCTTAGATGACTTAAGACAAGCTGATGCCCTTATCCACGTAATTGATGCCAGTGGATCGACTAATGAAGAAGGTCTCCCAGTAGAACCGGGTTCAAGAGATCCAGAGGAAGATATAAAGTTTATTGAAAATGAACTTGATGAATGGTTCTACTCCATTATAAATAAAGATTGGGCTAAATTTGCAAGAACAACTGACTTATCGGGAAAAGATCTCGTTGAAGCTTTGCTAAGTAAGTTATCTGGAATATCGGTGAACAGATCTCACATCATTGAAGCTTTAAAACAAACAAAGCTTGAAAATTTAAAGTTGTTACAATGGACTGAAACCGATTTAAAAGATTTCGCTAGAGTCCTCAGAATCATTAGTAAGCCTATGATAATAGCAGCTAATAAGTCTGATATGCCTCAAGCTAGAAGGAATATTGAAAAACTGAGAAAGAAATATCAATGGATTATCCCTACTAGTGCTATTTCTGAGTTAGCGTTAAGAAAGGCTGCTAAGTCAGGAATTATACATTACATCCCTGGAGAAAGTGATTTTATCATATTAAAAAAGGATATAAGTGAAAAACAAAAATCTGCATTAGAGTATATAAGAAAGAATGTTTTGGAAGTTTATGGCTCTACCGGTGTTCAACAAGCCCTAAATGTTGCAGTATTTGAAGCGTTAAAGATGATAGTTGTTTATCCAGTAGAGGATGAGAAAAGGCTTAGCGACAAAAACGGCAATGTATTACCAGATGCAATTTTACTTAAAAAAGGTTCAAATCCAAGAGACTTAGCGTATTCTATTCACACAGATTTAGCTAAAGGCTTTCTGTACGCTATAGATGTAAAAAGAAAGATGAGAATTGGAGAAGAATATCAACTGCAGGATGGAGATGTAATTAAGATTGTCTCAAGCACTGCTAAACCTTTTTAAGTAATTTGGGAAGAAGAACTCTCCGCGTTGTACATCTCTATCTACTACAGCCCCTGGAAAGATCCAAGCATAGGCTCCTATTTTTACTCCAGGCAATATCGAAACATTTATTCCAGTTCTAACATGTGCTCCAACAATCGCGCCTAGCTTCTTTCTATTACTGTTAACTCTTTCATTTTTTATGGTAACCTTAACCTCCTTCTCGTCAAATCTTAGATTTGCAGTAATCGTTCCTGCTCCAAAATTAACATCTTCACATATCACACTATCCCCGACATAGCTTAAGTGAGGTATTTTTGTGTCCTCCATTATTATGCTCTCTTTTATTTCATTAAAAGCCCCAATTTTTACATTACTCCCAATAACTGTATATGGTCGTATATATGCGTTTGGACCTATGGTGGAATTCTTACCTATATATGCTGGACCTTCAATATATGTGCCGGCCTTAATCCTAGAATTCTCCTCGATAATAACAGTTCCTTTTATCTTGACGTTATCTTCAATCTCTCCTAAGATCTTACTAAATGTCTGCCTTTGTAGGAATATCTTATTTATCTCAATTATGTCCCAAGGCTTTCCTATATCCATCCATAAACCATGATATGCTACTACTTTTACGTTCTCAGATATCTGATTTATTGCGTCCGTAAGTTCATACTCGCCCCTTACCGATGGTTTCAATTTATCTATAAATGAAAAAATATTCTGATCTAATTTATATATGCCTGCGTTTATTAGATTAGACTGAGGATTTTCTGGCTTTTCAACAATTCTAATTAGCTTCATATCAGCGTTATGAATAATAACTCCATAATTCCTTGGATCTTTCACTTGTGTAGCTAATATGGAATTTCCGTTCGATTCCAAAATCTGCTTAATCGCGTCCTCTTCAAATACAATGTCCCCATAAAGTACTAAGAACTCATCCTTGATGATTCCTTCTACTGCTCTAAGTGCCGAAGCAGTACCCTTACCTTCGCTTTGTTCAATAATTTTTATATTTTTAATTGTTTTAAAATAATCTTTGTGCTCAGGACTAATAACGACTATAATATCGTCGACATATCTTCTCAAAATTTCAATGTTTCTTAAAATAAGAGGATAATCAAGAATAGGTACAAAAGGTTTAGGTCTAGTATGAGTTATCGGTTCTAATCTTTCACCTTTACCCGCTGCTAATATTACTGCTTTCAACTTGCTTACCTAAATTTTCTGGAGTTTTCAAAACTTTAGTTTTTTCCACTTCAGCCTTTCTCAGAGGATATATCTTCTTAGCAGAATTAAATATCTCATTTGCAACCTTCCCAAATACTACTTCTTGGACAAAATCATCGAAGGTTAGCTCGCTAGCCTTCTTTAAAAATATTTCACTCATTATTTTTCTAATAGCCGTCTTCTGTGCCTGCTGGCATTTATACGTGGTTAGTACTAATCCTTTTACTCTCACAGTGTAGCCGTCCTTAGTAGTAACATCAACTATAGTATTTATTTTAGAGCTCTTCCTTCTAATTAGTGACCTTAAATAATCTCTTGATAGTTCATGACCATAAAACATCGTTAACAACCTATCTCCACTATAACTTGTGATTTTGAAGTATAAGTGAACGTAAACTTGACTAAAGTCTCCAGTTAAGTCATAAAGTGTTGTTTCCACTTTTCTACCTATTGTATAGTTTGCATCATAAGCGGGAGTAGAACCTAACGGTACTTCACCGAAAATTTTAGGTGCTATTATAGTATACCACTTCTTCATCTTCCATTTATCTTTTATCGCTCCGCTTTTAGCTGACATTACCCATCTCCTTATCATTGTGGATTATTCTGGTATAAAGTTTTCTCAGAAAATGAATTATGACTCTAGCCTCCTCTTCATCCTTTATACCTCTTACTAAAGACCTCTTCAATGCGATGTACATTTTATAATCATCATCAGTTCTCTTCAGTAACTCATAGAGATCTTTAGAATATTTATCTATTAATTTTATAGATTTTTCTGAAATAGTTTGATTACCAATATTATTAGTATTAAGAGACTTAAATTTCCAAATTTCGTATAAGATAATACCTACAGCATGAGACAAATTAAGAACAGGATAGCTAGGATTAGCCGGAATATACATGAGAAAATCAGCCTTAAATATTTCTTCTCTAGTCAACCCTACGCTCTCCCTCCCAAAGATTATTGCGACTTTCTTATCCTGAATTAAAGGCAAAATCTCCCATGGTCTAACCGATTTCCTTAAGATATCTCCCTTATTATCAGCAATACTTGAGGTGGCTATCTTAATATCTACGTCACTAATAGCCTCATCATAACTTTTAATAATTTTAGCTCTTTCTAAAAAATCAGCACCTCCTGCGGAGAACCTAAAGGCTTCTTGAACACTAACCCTAGGATTAACGATATAAAGCTCATCAACTGCAAAGTTCTTACATAGTCTAGCCACAAAACCAATATTATATTCACCTTCCGGCTCTACTAGAACTACCCTAATCCACATACTTTATCAACTCTAAAGTTACTATTCTTTCATATCCAAATACTTTCTCACGCTTCTGCAAGACTGAGTATCCTTTATTTTCAATAGTGCTTAATATTAAATCTTCGTTACTTAGCGAGGAAAAAACCAAATATATTCTTCTCGCTGTAGCAATTTTTAGAAACCTTAAAATAACTTCGCTGCCGTCTTTACCCCCGGACCAACTATAGCCTATCCATTTATCATACTCCTCAAATGGAAGATACGGAGGATTAAACACTATCGTATCAAATTTAAAGCTTCTTAAACACGTAAGTAAATCACAATTTACAATATCATACTTAATTGAATCTATACCATTTATCCGCAAAGAGCATAAAGTAGCTTCTACAGCATAAGGATTAATATCTATAAAAACCACCTTGGCTCCTCTCTTAATTGTATAAATGCCTAAAATTCCGGTACCAGAACCAACGTCAATGACTTTCTCACCTGTACTAACATTAATCATGTCAAGAATTAATTCCGTATCATCCGCTGGCTCATATACTTGCTCATTTACGCATAGTTTAATCCCATGGAATTCAATAATTCTATGACTTGACAAGGTTTGAAATCCCTCACTCTTAACTCACTTTCTGAATCAAACCCGCACAACTTAGAAACTTTGCGTATGCTTTTATTTCTATACTTGCTTACACACTCAATAATTTTGATGATATTATCATTATAGTCCCTAATTCGATCAAATATAGTTATTATTGAATAAACTTTAGGCATAGGAACAAATGATTGAGGGGGAATAACATCCCTAACGTTTATATTGTAAAAGAAATTAACTAAAAAGGAAATGTAAGTTGGATCATTTACTAACTTATCAACGAAATCTTTCTGAAGTATTAAAACTAATCTTCTTACTTGATCTAATTTAGCTACTTCCTTAAAGAAATCAGAAGTTATGTCATAAGGTAATGAGGAGACGATTTGCCCCCTAATTATAGGAAGATTTCTTCCATCTCCTATTATCAAGTTATAATCCCTTAAGTATTTGATTAACCTGCCATCTATCTCTATGCATAAATCAGGTTTTAAAAACTTAGTAATATTCCCCTTTCCGCACCCTATCTCAACTATAGGCCTTTTACTATAATCTACATAAGTAAGGAACTTATTAATGACACTTCTATCCTTAAGAAATACTTGTGAAAGTCTCACCTTAACTTTTCAAGATAACCCACGTAGATAAGTTGTTGTTCAGTTTTTTTATTTTCATCCACTATTGGATACGCAAATAAGTAATATTTCTCTTCACCTTTAACCTCATTTATAATCCTTTCTACTATTATTGATACTATATCTTTAACCCCTACTCTATCCTCGATATCCTTAAAACTCTCAAAGGGTTTCTTTTTCCTTTCCTCTAAGATTACTCTTAATGTTTTTTTACCTATATTCGGTAAAAGTTCCAATGCGTGCAACTTTAATGTAAGCGGTTCAGCTTTATTAAAAAATTCTACGAATGCCCTCTCTTTCTCTCTTACTATTTTTTGTACTACTCTAGGTAAGTTCTCTTTAGATAGGGAGGTAAGATCGTCATAAACTATATGCCCATCCACTTTTACTTCTTGTTCAGATTCTAAATCTATCCTCTGCTCTGGTGAAAAGTTTAAATTGAATGAACGCAAAGTAAGCTCTAATAACAAGAAGTAATCCTCACCAATAGCTTGAATTAACGGTTTGTCCCTATGAAACTTATGTTTATCCAGAGGATTACCTTCTCTCATATAGTCCAAAACATATACTATACGTTCTCTTACCATCCTCTTTCTTTGCAATTTGTGTCCCGAATAAATAATGTATATTTTAAAAGTAAAAACTCAACTCTTCACGTATTTCCTTATTAAATCAACTATCTTCTGTATATCTTCTGAAGTATACGTCTTACCAGCATCCATTATAAGAATACTTCTAACCTCATCAGCAGTTGTAGGACAAATGCTAGCTATAACAGCTCTGATATCCTCCCTACTGACAATACTTTTAAGCTCTTCCATCAACTTCTCAGCATCTTCTGCACTACATTTTTCCACATCATTTAAATAATCAAAAGTCTTTTGCAACAAATTAGAAGAAACACCTGACTTTATAACGTCTGATAATAATTTTTTAGCTACAGAATAGGGAATGTAATGCTCTTCAACAACGTAAATAGATGACAATTTTCAGCTCACCTTATAAGGAACTAGGTGTTCTGGCCTAATGATTAAAACCTTTTCCTTTTCACCTAAAGTAACAGAAACCTCATATGCCCTTCCTCTTCTCCCAACTATTTTTCCTACTTTACCTTGATATCTTCTATGTGGCATACCCGCATGTACCGAAGAGTTTATCTTTATAACCACTTGGTCACCCAGATTATAAGTGTACATTAGCCTACTCAAAGGAGGAACTGCTCCTCTTTCCCTAGGATTCTTTCTTAATAAATTTCTTGATCTCGTTCTATATCCTTTGGAATGCTTAACCATACTAATCCCTTCATAACCATTATATAACACATAATTAAGATTTTTGTTGGAAAAACATTTAAGGTATAACTAAGGTATACTATATGCAAATATTGCGGGGGTGCCCGAGCCTGGTCAAAGGGGGCGGACTTAAGATCTAGGCCCCATAAAAATAAGAGATCCGCTGGCGAAGGCCTGCACGGGTTCAAATCCCGTCCCCCGCACTTAATTATAGACTGATCAAAAAGTTATTAATTCAAACTTATTGAGGAAAATCGTAAGATTATTGCAAGATACTAAAAAATCATCTAAAATGTAAGCCTCGAAAACTAGAAGAAATATCATTGCAACGTACATTAACGTGTGTGGACAACAATTTGGTTGATATAAATTGAATTTTCTTTATTGTGGAAAAGTATTTTTAGAGTTATTTATTAGGGCGAGAACGGGTTTGATTTCCTAGCACTTAAATCAACGAGAAACACAATAGCAAGATGGCTGAAAATATTCTTCCACAATATACTCTAAATCCATCGCTTAAGTAAAAAATTTACAGTTGGACGAAATTGTTGTCCACACACGGAAGAGGATTGCTGGACTAGATAGGCCGAAGTCGTTAACGGAAAGGGTTCAAGAGTTTGACGCTAAGGAAGAGGTGTTAAGGGAAATGGTCTTCGTAAAGCTTTGCCGTAGGCTAATGCACTATTATAGGACTCTAGCTTCCCACTTAGCCAGAACGTTATGGCAACTAGGCGTTTTAACGGTCTTTGTTGGTTATCCTTACTTCATTTCTCAAGATAAGGGTAATAAGTTTACTTCAAAATATTTGGTCTTATCGTAAATTAATATGAGTTATAGTGAATAAGCTTTATGAGTATAAAGGTGTTTCTCGTCGTTGAATATAATACTTCTAGGCTCTGTACTTATCATGAAGTAGAGGTGGCTAGGAGACCTAGGAGAGTTATTAATTGTCCTTTATCCCACAAGTTGCATAGTGATGTTAATGGTGATTTGAATATTATGAAAATGGGAGTAAAGAAAGTAGTAGTAACGTTGAAAAAGCCATTGTCTTTCTTAGTAACATCTAACGGAATAACTCCCGTAAAGGGGAGTAATGCTTTGGACCTAAGTAGAACCCTCGCCCTTTAGGACGGGGAGGAGGTCAGAAGGATACGCGCGCCAGTCTTTTTAGTTTAGTGATACAGATAGAGGCTAAAATTCATTGCCTAGAGGGAAGGAGATTAATAAGTGACTACTATAACTTATATTTTAACTCGAGAAATCAAAAACATCCGGTAATAATAATCTAAGTATCAAATCCTCAATGAGAATTATCGTACTAAAGAAAGTGACAAATGCCGTAAATAGAAGTCTAGAAGCTCTCAAGTGTATACTAGCACTCTAAAAATGGAATTACTGTCAGAATTTTTTGTAACTTTATGATTTCATTATAATAAATTTGGGAAAAGCATGCGGGGGACGGGATTTGAACCCGTGCAGGCCTTCGCCAGTAGGGCCTGAGCCTACCCCCTTTGACCTAGCTCGGGCACCCCCGCAAATACAATTCTGAAGCAGAAGCTTAAAAAGTATAATCTGCGGCATCAAGGTGGGCCCGCGGGGACTTGAACCCCGGACCACTCGGTTTCTCAGCGCTCTTATGAGCCGAGCGCTCTACCTAGCTGAGCTACGGGCCCACAAATATATCAACAAAAATCTTGTTTTTAAGACTTACGCTTACATTTTTACGTACCATATTTCCATTGTTTCATATACTCCTTTTGCTCCTCAGTGAGCTCATCTATCTGTATGCCCATAGTCTTTAATTTTATCTTAGCTACTTGGTAGTCTAATTCCTCTGGTACATTATATACTTTATTTGATAGTTTACCCCTATTCTTTACAAGATACTCTACCGCTAACGCTTGGTTAGAGAAACTCATGTCCATAACCTCGCTAGGGTGTCCCTCTGCTGCAGCTAAATTAACTAATCTGCCTTCAGCTAATAAATACACTTTCTTGTTATTAGGGAGTTCATATTCATCAACATAAGGCCTTATATTCTTTACACTCTTTGCTACTTCTTTCAGCCCCTTGACATCTATTTCCACGTTGAAATGTCCTGCATTAGCAAGAATTGCACCGTTCTTCATCTCTAGAATATGCTGTATACCAATTACGTTAAGACCACCAGTGGCAGTTACAAACATTTCTCCTACTTTAGCAGCGCTTGACATAGGCATAACCTCAAACCCGTCCATTACTGCCTCTAAAGCCCTGATCGGATTCACTTCTGTAACTATTACTCTAGCACCTAAACCCCTTAGTCTGTTTGCTATACCTCTTCCTACCCAGCCATAACCTGCTACTACAGCAACCTTTCCAGCTATTAAAATATTGGTAGCTCTTAGTATGCCATCAATAGCGCTCTGACCCGTACCATATCTGTTATCAAATAGATATTTAGTGTAGGCATTGTTTACTGCTACGACAGGATATTTCAGAACACCTTGCTCTTCCATTGCCTTTAACCTAACTACGCCAGTAGTGGTTTCCTCAGTACCTCCAATTACTTTTATGTCAGTTAATTTTTCATGAAGATATGCATGCAAGTCTCCGCC